>NZ_JBAUSA010001339.1:0-2088 GCF_049581465.1 Caballeronia sp.
GGCAAGGTGGGGGTGGAAAGATCATCAACACGGCCTCAATTGCCGCTCGCCAAGGGTATCCCGATTTCACCCCTTACTGCGCTAGCAAGTTTGCGGTGGTCGCCATTATCCAGGCCGCTGCGAGAGCGCTTGCAAAACACAAAATCACCGTTAACGGCTTTTCGCCTGGCGTTGTCTCGACACCTTTGTGGGACACGCTCGACAAGGACCTGATGGAAATGGGTGCGAGTTCAAAGCCCGGCGAAGCGATTGACACTTTCTCAAAGGACATTCTGCTGGGGCGCATCGCTGTTCCCGACGACCTTGGTGGTACGGGCGCTTTTCTTGCGTCGTCGGATTCCGACTACATGACGGGCCAGATCGTCGCGATTGACGGCGGAATGGTACTGATCTAAACAATGCTAACCAAAATGACGAGTCTTTTAAAACGTGTCACACCGATTGGTGCCGTCAATAACACCACCTTTTACGAAGTTCCGGCGACAACTAACCGCCTTGATACAGCGTACCAACTGTTGAAGGTCGGCCCGGCGCTGTCACTTGCAAGCGAGATTTATGAAAGACCAGAGATTCGCACGATAGCAATCCTTGGCTACAACTAGCAGAGCCTTTGGAGAACGAAACGTCCCGGTCAAGTACCTCTTGCCGCTCTGAGAGAACGCAGTTTGGTTTGTTTTCCAGGGTGGGATGGCTTGCGGCGGCCACCCATTTTTTTAAACCTTTATGCACCAGGTTTTCTCGATCGCAATGCGGATGCAACCTCGTTTGCGGCTCTGAATTCCACGTCGTCGAAGTCTCCTCAAACAAGGAGGCTGACACATAACCGCATTTATCCGATTTTAAGGAACTTTCAAAATGTCCGAACAGAAAATTGCAATACTAGGCACCGGCGCGCAGGGGGCTTCCATCGGCGCAGATCTGGTGCTCGCTGGACTTGATGTGACGTTCATCGAGCAGTGGCCTGAACATGTTGAAGCAATGCGAAGAGACGGCATCACTGTGAACCTGCCTGCCCGCACCATCAATGCGAGGGTCAAGGCGCTGCATCTCTGTCAGGTGGCCGAGCTTCGCGAGAAGTTCGACGTGGTGTTCATTGTGACCAAAGCGTACGACACAACGTGGTCCTGCCAACTGATCGAGCCGTACGTAAAGCCGGACGGACTCGTCGTAGGGCTGCAAAACGGGATGTCGATTGATGCGATCGCGAGCGTCGTCGGCGTGAATCAAACAGTGGGCGCCGTCATCGAAATTGCGTCGAACATGTTCATTCCCGGCATCACGAACCGGCAGAACGATCACGACACGTCATGGTTCGCCGTGGGAGGGTTCGATGAATCAACAAAGGATCGTGCCGAATCGATCGCACAGATTCTGCGACATACTGGTACCGTGGAAGTCACGTCTGACATTCGCTCCTCCAAGTGGATGAAGCTGGTCGTCAATGCGGCTGAGCTTGTTCCGTCTGCCATTTTGAATCTGCCGCTGAACACTGCGGCGCGCGTGCCGGGAATGCTCGACTTCATGCGCCAGGCGGGTTATGAGGCAATCCACGCTGCTGTCGCCAGCGGCAGCCGCATCGTGCCAATCTTTGGCATGCCCGATGTGGATCCTTCTCGTCCGGAGAAGGTTGTTGACGATCTTTTCGATGAGGTGCTGACGACCTTCTCTATGGAAGACACGCTCACAACCACGCTGCAAGACTGGCGGAAGGGGCGTCGCGGTGAAACGGACGACGTCAATGGCTATGTGGTACGTTGGTTGGAGAAGGTCGGCAAGTCTGCACCCGTCAATCAACGGGTGGTCGAGGTCGCGCACCAGATTGAGCTAGGAAAGCTTCAGGCTGATCCTTCGAACATCAAGTTGCTGCTGGCGTAGTGAAGTAGCGATTGTTCTTGGTGGCTTTTCGGGTAAGTACCAGAACGATCGCGCCAAAACTCAAGTTTCAGGAGTTAGAGACGACCAATCTCCGTATCGGCGTGCTTGGCACCGGCGCCAACGGAGCCCCAATCGCTGGGGACCTAGCGCGCGCTGGCCGCGACCTGGTATTACTCAGCAGTCGCTAATATAGGCGACAGATGGAGCTTGGAA
>NZ_JBAUSA010001340.1:0-3294 GCF_049581465.1 Caballeronia sp.
GCTTATTGCATGCGGCGCAAGTGCTTTTGCGCTGAGCGCAAAGTCTTCTGCTTGTGTTTGGCCATCCACTTCAAAGTTTGCTGCAGGTCGTTTTCTTCGACTTGAGCTAACGGCGCCTCGCGCAGCTTGGCTTCGCTTACAACGGCATCGTTAAGATTGCCGAGTTTGCGTTGAAACGTCGCTAGGCGCTTGATCGCCTTTTCATGGTGCCCGCTGAAGATTGGCGCGAAGAATTCAAGCAAATATCGAAGCTTTTTCCCGGCGATTCGAACTTCGTGGAGCGCCTCGTAATCGGGGTGCTTGTGACGCATCGCGTGTTTTGTCTGTTGCTTGAGCGTTTTCTCGGCTTTCCTTACGCGAGTCTCGGCGAACGCTAGAACGGGATCTTCGGAGCATGCCTCGATCTGACGAAGTGTTCCAAGCAGTGCAGTTCGCGCGAGTGCGCCGATTTCAGCTTCCTTTATGGTTGCCCGACTCGACGATAAGGCGAGTTGCCGCTGTTCGGCTATAGCTGAGATGGCGCTACTTGCGACCGAGCGGATCTGATCGTCCGACGTAAGAAGTTCGCCGAGCACATCCCAGTCGCGTGTGTTTCCGGCTGCGCCCGCTAGCCGTTTGAAGTTCTCGCTATCGTGTTGGGCCTGAGCGCGATCCATCAGCGGTCCGAAGGCCCACCAAAGCGCGCGTAGTTGACGCAGTGCAACCCGGAGCTTGTGAAGCGTCTCCGCGTTGTCATTCGCCTCCAGGTCGCGGGCGCGCTGGGTAACCTCGTCAACGACAGGGCCTGCCAGCGCGAAGAACGCGCGCGGGATGTTCATGTGCTTCGTCAGCGAAACGGAAGAATTCGCTTGACCGGGATCGGCGGCATCATGATCGGTAGTCTCATGCGACGTGGTCGCAGCCACCCGACTGACATCTGGTCCGTCCATAAATGACCTCATCCGAAAAGCATTGACCGTGTGTTTCGACAGGGTAGCGAATCGTCTGGTTTTTTCTGAATTCCAGCCAGTTTAATGCCGCTGAGCTCGCCGAGGTCAGGACCGTCCAAAACCCGGCCCCCGGCCACGCCCCGTCCAATGTCAACACGCCTAGCGGTGTGACCGCTTTTTCCCCGCCGAGGTTGAACTTGCGGGCGCCCGGGCGAGCCACCGGGTCGTCGTCTCTGCGCCAGAAACTTCTGTCATCGCCTCGGCAATAAGGCTGGCGCGCTGCTCGCGCGTAAAGCTTGAATACGCGACCCCGTCTACAACACCATGCTTTTCAAAAGATGAACCGCGGCCGACCGGTTTGCCTTTTCGACTTCCAGGTCGTTGCGGGCTTCATCCAGTTCCGTTTGCAAGCGGCCGGCTGCACTCGTCGCTTGCGAGACCTCAAACTGCAGCAGGTCGATCTTGACCTCGAGGTCGGAAGTTTTCGCCGATACGCGCAATTGCATCTGGGCGAGCTCACCTTTCAGGTTGTGCTCGCGCTTAAGGCTTTGCTCAAGTAACTGGTCGCGGCTGTACTGCGGACCGCCACGGCGGCGAAGTAAAGAACCGAACGTGCTCTCAATGATTCCCATGCGTTTTTCACCCCGAGGAAAAATCCAGATCGGCGACCAGAAGCCCGGCACATCGCGCCGGACTCGATCTGGTTCAAGTGCCTGCTTTCGATATTTACGGCAAAAATACCACTAACTTTAGTCGTTTGGTCAGATCAAATGAGATCGGGGCTTTTCGCCAATGCAGTCACACGCAAACCTCACGGATCTCGTTCCCGTCGTTTAAATCAGCGAAGTCGTGCTTGGCTAGCGGCGTTGCCCGGAATACGTGCGGGGAGTAAAAGAGCTGAAGGAAGTGAAGGAGTCGTTTGCGAGATTTAATTAGTATTGCAAATGAGGTATTACGAATGCCTGGCTCAAAACAGAATCGGGCCCCATATGCTGCCCTGCGTTCGCTGAAACACATAAGTATCTGGCGCTTACAACTATCTTAAAAAAGCCGGAGAAACGCGCAGGCCATAGAGACGTTATCCGCTCCGCGGCACCGAACGGCTTAATCCACTGACAATAAGTAGCACTAGCGACCCCCGTCGTTCTGGGTGCCGCATGCACGCAACCAACATGATGCCGAAGGGGGATAGCGCCAATGAACACAGATCCGAGCCTGAACCTGTTTGCGATCCCAGACGCGCTAGCGTCGCTGGATGCCGATGAGAGACCCGTGCAGAGTCCTGCTCCTGCTTTGGGTCAGCAGGTCGGGCACAGTTGGGCTGAATACTATGAACGTTTGCAGCCCTATCTGAGCGCGGACGCATCGATCCATGGCACAGCGTTTCCTGAGGCCAAGATCGAGCGCTATTCTCCCGGCATGCGGGCAAACGCAGTTTACTTCGACAATCCGCAGTGGATGGACATCTGGCTGAAGTACGTGCATCGCTATCCGCAATGGCGCGAACGCTGGCAAGCCGCGATCGGCTCGCTGGACGGCAAGGTGCTGGTTGACATCGGCTGTGGGCCCGGCAACGTGCTCGCCTCGCTGGGCGGCAACCCCCGCGAAGCCATAGGCGTGGATATTGCGCCCGGCAGCCTGGAAATGGCTGCACAGGTGGGTTACGTGCCGTTGCTTGCGGATGCGCACGCCGTGCCTTTGAAATCGGGCATTGCCGATATCGTCGCGATCAACGGCTCGCTGCATCATTGCGACGACATGCGCCGTGTGCTGGCCGAGGCTGCGCGCATCGTGCGGCCGGGTGGCATCCTTATCACCGACCACGATCCTCAGCAGACAGCATGGGCATTCCGGGGTATCGCGCTGATGATGTGGCGTCTGCGGGTGCCGATCTACCGCTGGATCAAACGCGGCGGTCATAGCCCGCAGAACGATGAACAAACGTGGGCGCTTGCGACCGAACTGCATCACCGTCCGGGCGATGGTACGTCGGAAGCCCTTCTGCGTTCGATGCTCGAACCCCTGGGTTTTTCCGTCGACATCTATCCGCACAACCATTTTGTGGGGAAGGAAGTATTCGACGGAGTGAGGGGCCGTCCGCCGTTCAAAATACGACTGGCGCAGCGCCTGTCGTTGATCGATCCAGCCTCCCGCGCTGCGGCGATGAGTCTCTTCAGCGTATCTCGGCGCCCCCTGTAGGCAGCGCGTTCACCCAACTATCACGGATGAGAGTCGCCGAGACTGGCGGCTCGCAATCGGTCGAAATCCAAAATGGCGATTTCCCCGAATTTGAGGCTCAAGATACGTTGATTTTCGAGGTTCTTGAGCAACTGATTCGTGGTCTGTCGCGACAGCGACACCATTG
>NZ_JBAUSA010001341.1:0-13463 GCF_049581465.1 Caballeronia sp.
CACCACCCTCCCCCAAGCGCCAGCGCCCCTTCACCGCCGAGAATCCTTAGCCGTCCACCGGCGCCCTTCGATCGATCCGCGTCGGCCCTTCTCCACCCGACGCTGCCTGGCGACCTTCGGATCAAACTTCAAAGGCCGGTAGATCTCCACCCGATCGAGATCAGCAAGCACCGCGTCCAACTGGCGAATCTTGCCGAACACGCCAACCTTCTGCACATCGAGATCAATCTCCGGGAACCGCCCGAGCAAGCCACTCGCCTCGATAGCCTCCCGCACCGTCGCGCCTTCGGCCAGGGATAGCGCGCAAAAGACACTTTGCCCGTCCGGCAACGCATAGCAAACCTCAATGGCAAGCATCATTTTCCATACCGCTGATCGGCGCGTTTCACGAACGAATCCACAAATGTATGCGCAATGTGGCTGAAGACCGGCCCAATGATCTTCTCGATAATGATGTTGGAAAATTCATAATGCAGCGCGAACTCGATCTTGCACGCATCGACGCGCAGCGGCGTGAAACGCCAGAACCCCGTGAACTTCCTGAACGGCCCGTCGAGAAATTCCATATCTATTTTCGTCGGCCGCGACTGGACGTTGCGCGTCGCGAAATGCTGCCGGATACCCTTGAAATTGATGTGAATCTTGGCTTCCATCCCGCTCTCGTCATGCCGGTCGATCTCCACGCCACCGCACCAGGGCAGGAAATTCGGGTAATCGGCGACATCGGTAACGAGATCGAACATCTGCTCCGCCGAATGGCGAATTAATACGGTTTTCTGGACATCTGCCATAAAGGGCGCGCGTGGCGAGGGTAGGAAGCTGTACGGGCTTTACCGCGCCCACACTGCTAAAATCAGGATTTTAAACGAGTTGGGCACTTTCCATTCATGAGCATCATCGACAACAGGAAAGCTTTCTTCGACTACTTCATCGAAGATCGCTACGAAGCCGGGCTCGTGCTCGAAGGGTGGGAGGTCAAGGCTCTCCGGGCCGGTCGCGGCCAGATCAAGGAAGGCTATGTCGTGATTCGCGACAACGAGCTCTACCTGATCGGCGCGCACATCAGCCCGCTACCAGAAGCATCGACCCACATTCATCCCGACCCCGTGCGCACACGCAAGCTGCTGCTCCACGCTGAAGAAATATCCAAGCTCATCAGCAAGGTCGAGCAAAAAGGCCACACCCTCGTGCCGCTGAACTTCCACTACAAAGGCGGTCGCGTCAAATGCGAAATCGGCCTCGCGAAGGGCAAGAAGCTGCACGACAAGCGCGAAACGGAAAAGAAGCGCGACTGGGAACGCGAAAAAGCGCAGATCATGCGCGGTGCGAAGCATTAGCACCCCGCAGCGAAAACCCGTTGGAATCGCTGTGCGAACGCAACCGGCAGGTTCAAAAAAAGGGCATTGACTTGCAGCGTCGATGCCCACGTCCCACGTGACGACCGGTTTGCGCCGCGTCCTGACTGGCGAACCGGTGTCCAAACAACCTTAGCTCTTGCGGATCGCGCCAGCCGATCCTTCACCCTTGATGATCGTCAACGCCGACGCAATCATCGAACTCATGTCCGATAAATTCCCCGGCACGATCAGCGTGTTGCCCTGCTTGGCGATATTGCCGAACGCGCCAACATATTGCTCGGCAATCTTGAGATTCACCGCTTGCGTTCCGCCGGCCGTCTGAATCGCCGCACCCACCTTTTCGATAGCCTGCGCATTCGCTTCGGCCACCGCAAGAATGGCGGCCGCCTCACCCTGCGCCTGGTTGATCTGCGCCTGACGCTCGCCTTCCGACTTGTGAATAGCTGCCTCGCGAGCGCCCCACGCAATATTGATCTGCTCCTGCTTGCGCCCTTCGGAAGCTGCAATCACCGCACGCTTCTCGCGCTCGGCGGTGATCTGCGCCTGCATCGCATGAAGAATTTCCTTGGGCGGCGTCAGATCCTTGATCTCATAACGCAGCACTTTCACGCCCCAATTCGCGGCCGCCAGATCGAGCGACGTGACGATGCTGTGGTTGATGTAATCGCGCTCCTCAAAGGTCTTGTCCAGTTCGAGCTTGCCGATCACCGAGCGCAACGTCGTCTGGGACAGTTGCGTGATGGCGTAAATGAAGTTGCTCGATCCGTACGACGCCTTCATTGCGTCCGTCACCTGGAAGTACAGCACCCCATCCACTTGCAATTGCGTGTTGTCCCGCGTGATACAAACCTGGCTCGGCACTTCCAGCGGAATTTCCTTCAGCACGTGCTTGTAAGCCACGCGATCCACGAACGGCACCACGATCGTCAACCCCGGTGTCAGGGTCGCGTGATAACGGCCGAGCCGCTCCAGAATCCACGCATGCTGCTGCGGCACGATCTTGATGGTTTGCGCGGCGATTGCGAAGACGATCACCAATAAAATTGCCCCGACGATAGTCAAATCCATCTTCATTCCTCGTTATGTTTATGTTTATGGTCCAACGCACGGACGTTCAATGCGTTGCTGCAACGACCAGCGTGTTGCCTGCAAACGCCGTGATCCTATAAAGCCTCGCGCCTTCCGTTTCTCCCGGCGCGAGCTCGATGTCCCACTCTGCTCCACGATACAGCGCCCGAGCGCGCCCTTCGTGCCATACATCGACTTTCAGCGTTTCGCCGATGTCGAGATTCACCCCGGGATCGTGCGATGCATCGCGCTTCCTGGTGATGCCGAACTTCGAGCGCCGCAGTACGATCACCGCGATCAGGGCAACCAGCGCCGCCACGGGAAATTCAATCTCGAGTCCCGCGCCAAGCAGATGTGCAATCCCGCCCGCGATAAACCCAAGCGCCACCATCAACAGATAAAACGTGCCGGACATCAGCTCGAGCAACACGAGCGCTCCGGCGGTCAGCCACCAGAAAAGTCCATTTGCAGCCATACGCCTCTCCAAACAAAAACACCCCGGAAATGTCCGGGGTGTTATAGCACGCCAGTTGTCTCGAAAAAGCCTTGAAGCACCTTCCCGAAATCACTTGAGCTTACTTATTCAACGCCTTAGCAAGCGTCTGCCACGTGTCGATGATCGTGTCCGGATTCAACGACATCGACTCGATGCCCAACTTCGCGAGCCATTCGGCCAGGTCCGGATGATCCGAAGGACCTTGACCGCAAATACCCACGTACTTCTTCAGTCGCAAACACGTTTCGATCGCGCGTTCGAGCATGAACTTCACGGCCGGATCACGTTCATCGAAGTCGACCGCCAGCAGTTCCATACCCGAGTCGCGATCCAGACCCAGCGTAAGCTGCGTCAAATCGTTCGATCCGATCGAGAAACCGTCGAAGTGCTCAAGGAACTGCTCGGCCAGGATCGCGTTCGACGGCACTTCGCACATCATGATCAGCCGCAAGCCGTTCACGCCGCGCTTCAAACCGAACTTGTCGAGCAGGCCGACGACCTTCTCCGCCTGCTTCAACGTGCGCACGAAAGGCACCATGATCTCGACATTGTCGAGGCCCATTTCCTCGCGCACCTTCTTCAACGCAATGCATTCCATCTGGAAGGCTTCGGCGAAGTCCTCCGAGATATAACGCGATGCGCCACGGAAGCCGAGCATTGGATTTTCTTCATCGGGCTCGTAGCGCGAACCGCCGATCAGCTTCTTGTATTCGTTCGACTTGAAGTCGGACAAACGTACAATCACGGGCTTCGGATAGAACGCCGCAGCAATCGTCGCGATCCCTTCCGTCAGCTTGTCGACGTAGAACGCGCGCGGCGAAGCATGACCCCGCGCCACGCTTTCCACGGCTTTCTTCAGATCCGGCGCGACGTTCGGATATTCGAGAATCGCCCTCGGATGCACGCCGATATTGTTATTGATAATGAACTCGAGCCGCGCCAGTCCCACGCCTGCGTTGGGCAGATGCGAAAAGTCGAATGCAAGCTGCGGATTGCCAACGTTCATCATGATCTTGACCGGAATCGGCGGCAATTCGCCGCGCATGACTTCGGTCACTTCGGTTTCCAGCAGGCCGTCGTAGATCTTGCCTTCGTCGCCTTCTGCGCACGACACCGTCACCAACTGGCCTTCTTTCAACATGTCCGTGGCGTCGCCGCAACCCACGACCGCCGGCACGCCCAATTCACGCGCAATGATTGCCGCATGGCAGGTTCGCCCGCCGCGATTCGTCACAATCGCCGACGCGCGCTTCATCACCGGCTCCCAGTTCGGGTCGGTCATGTCGGCGACCAGGACATCGCCGGGTTGAACACGGTCCATTTCCGACGGATCGTGAATCACGCGCACGGGACCCGCGCCAATCTTTTGACCGATCGCGCGGCCGGTCGCCAGCACGTTCGACTGGCCTTTCAACTTGAAGCGCATTTCGGCTTTGCCGGCGTTTTGGCTTTTCACCGTCTCAGGCCGCGCCTGAAGGATGAAAATCTTGCCGTCGCGACCGTCCTTGCCCCACTCGATATCCATTGGACGCTGATAATGCTTCTCGATGATCACCGCGTACTTCGCGAGCTGGATCACGTCGTTGTCGGTAATGGAAAAGCGGTTGCGCTGCTCGTGGGTCACGTCGACGGTCTTCACGCGACCGGCTTCGCCCGCGTTCGTGAATTCCATCTTGATGAGCTTCGAGCCGATCGAGCGGCGGATGATCGGGTATTTGCCCTGCGCGAGCGTGGTCTTGAATACATAGAACTCGTCCGGGTTCACGGCGCCCTGCACGACCGTTTCACCCAGGCCGTAGCTCGACGTAATGAACACGGCGTCCTTGAAGCCCGACTCGGTATCCAGCGTGAACATCACGCCGGCCGCGCCCACGTCGGAACGCACCATGCGCTGAACGCCAGCCGACAGCGCCACTTCCGCGTGCGTGAAACCCTTGTGAACACGATAAGAAATAGCGCGATCGTTATAGAGCGACGCGAACACGTGCTTCATGCGATCGAGCACTTCTTCAATGCCGACCACGTTCAAATAGCTTTCCTGCTGACCGGCAAACGAAGCGTCCGGCAAATCTTCCGCCGTGGCCGAGGAGCGCACCGCGAACGAGAGCTCTTCCGGCGAGCCGGCCTGAAGTGTGTCGAACCCCTTGCGAATCAGTTCTTCGAGGCGCGGCTGCATGGGCGCGTCGACGATCCATTGACGGATCTCCTTGCCGGCCTCGGCGAGCGCTTTCACGTCGTCGACGTCGAACAGTTCGAGACGTTTCGCGATGCGGTCGGTCAGGTTGTTGTGATGGAGGAAGTCACGAAACGCTGCTGCCGTGGTGGCAAAACCGGTCGGTACCTGAACGCCGGCTTCTGCAAGCTGGCTGATCATTTCGCCGAGCGAGGCGTTCTTGCCCCCGACGACATCGACATCGGTCATTCGCAACTGCTCGAATGGAACTACATAAGCCTGATCCTTTGCAACGTTGGTTTCGTTAGTCATACAAGCCCCTGAGGTGGATGGAATTCACGATCATGCAAGTGGGCTCGAAGCGGAGGCGCTCATTGGGAGCGCGTACCGCAACCTGCATAACCTGTTTGATAAGCACATGCTGTTTCTCTCCACGCGCCCCAGATCTGTTCACCGCAACGCCTCGACGATCACGCTGCTACAGAAGGAAACACGACTTCGAAACGCCCCGACACCGCTAAAAACCGCCCATAAAATCTAGATTTCGCCGTTAAAACGCACGAATAGACCCTAATTTGCGTAAATCGGTGATAAATCGCCCGCAATTGCTTATCGAACAGGTTCTCGCTATTCTACCGTGCTGGCTCTCGAAAATGTTTCGTCGGAGGGCACAAATGCGCGGCCCTGTGAGTGCCTTCACACCGTAATGGTGCGGCGGCACACATCGCTCGTTTTAGCGGCCGCTTAGCTTTGGCTTGTAGCGGTTTTATTCATCGCCGGCCGTTCGTCCCGCGCGTGGGTAGCACGCGCGCGTATTCGTCGATCCGCCGAAGCCCACATCACCCCACGTTCACTTAACACCCGATGCCGCCGACCGTATTCATCGTTTCCGATGGGACCGGGATCACTGCCGAAACCTTCGCGCATTCGATCCTGTCCCAGTTTGACCAGAAGTTCCGGCTCGTGCGCGTGCCGTTCGTCGATTGCACTGAAAAAGCGCACGCGACCACGCAGAAGATCAACGAGGCGGTGTCGCTCGATGGTCGCCGTCCGATCGTTTTCACGACCTTGGTGGACAGCGCGTCCAATGAGATCGTGCGGCGCTCGAATGCGCTCGTGCTGAACATGTTCCAGACGTTTATCGAGCCGCTGGAGCTTGAACTCGATATCAAGTCGACGCATGCGATGGGCCGGGTTCACCAGAATGCCGATACGGAGGAGTACAAGAATCGTATTGAAGCGATCAATTTTTCGCTGGCGCACGACGATGGGCAATCGAATCGCAATCTGATCGACGCCGACGTGATCATGGTCGGGGTATCGCGCAGCGGGAAGACGCCGACGTCGTTGTACCTGGCGATGCAGTATGGGGTTAAGGCAGCAAACTATCCGCTGATTCCCGAGGATTTTGAACGCGGGCGCTTGCCTACGCCGTTGCTTGAATACAAGGACAAGATGTTCGGGTTATCGATTGATCCGCAGCGGCTATCCGAGATTCGGAACGAGCGCCGGCCGGGCAGTAAATACGCTGCATTGGCGAATTGCCGCTATGAGGTGAACGAAGCCGAAGCAATGATGAAGCGTGAGGGAGTGAAGTGGTTATCGTCGACGCATAAATCTATTGAAGAAATTGCGACTACGATCTTGCAGGAGATTCGCCTGGAACGGCCTTCATATTATTAACGGTTAACGGGCGGGGCGCCGCTTGCGGCATTAAAACCGCGCGCTCAGCCCTAACGCCCCTGCCGAACCTGTTCAAACAAACAAATCGCCGCGGCGGCCGCAACGTTAAGCGATTCCATTCCTCCGGGCTGCGGAATCGTCACTCGCAACCGCGCGCTGTCACGCCAGACCTGTGAAACTCCTGCCCCTTCGTTTCCGAAAACCCAAGCCAGTTGCCCCGACAAATCGCAGTCATAAAGCGCCTTTGCACCATGTGAATCGGTAATGGCAATAGGCACGTGGTCAGAAAACCGAGCCACTAAATCCATCGACTCGATGTCTTCAAAGATATTCAATAGAAAATGCGCGCCCATGCCGGCACGCAAGACCTTCGAAGACCACGCGTAGACAGTCCCGGGCATGCAAAAAACATTCTGAATTCCCGCAGCGGCAGCGGTTCGCAAAATGGAACCGGCATTGCCCGGGTCCTGAACCCCATCGAGCACAACACACGTTTGGGTAATCCGCTCCGGGAGCGGCGCGACGATCTTGTCAACCAGCAGGACTATCCCGACGCCATGCACGAGACTCGATAACTGCTGGAACAGCGCATCGGGAAGCGTATAGACCCGAGCCGAACCAATCCGCGCCACGATTTGCCGCGCTTCATCGTGCAACAGGGCACCCTCGGTCACCACGCACGTCTCCGGCTGGCCGGCAGC
The DNA here is from genome assembly GCF_049581465.1 of Caballeronia sp. Lineage (GTDB taxonomy): Bacteria > Pseudomonadota > Gammaproteobacteria > Burkholderiales > Burkholderiaceae > Caballeronia. The sequence continues at coordinate 7,480 of NZ_JBAUSA010001341.1, forward strand.
GTCGAGATAAGCTGCTGCAAGATGCAACCCTTCCAGCAACGCGTGACCGCTGCGCCGCTGGTGTGCGGTCGATCCGGCCAACGCCTTGAGACGCTTATAGAGCGGATTGTCCCGCGAGGTAATGGATTTCACGTGACCAACAGGCTAGAACGGATGGGCATTGACGCCCTCTTCCAGGGACGCTATCAGGACCCCAGCAACGGCCGGCGACGTCACGGCACAGCGCGCGTAAGCCTCGCGCACCGGGGCAAACGATCGCCGATGATGCTCGCAAGGACCATGTTCCAGCAGCGCCTTCAAGTGTTGCGGCGTGCCGTAACCTGCGTGGGCATCGAAACCATAAAGGGGATGAAGATCGTGCAATTGCATCAACATGCGGTCGCGCGTCACTTTAGCGAGAATCGATGCCGCCGATATCTGTGCAATCAATGCGTCGCCACCAATGACGGCATCCGAGCGCATCGATAACGTCGGACACCGGTTGCCATCGATTTTCACGACCGTCGGGGTGACCGATAGCCCTTCCACCGCGCGTTTCATGGCAAGCATGGTGGCGTGGAGGATGTTGATCGTATCGATTTCCTCGACCGATGCCGACGCGACGCAGTAAGCAAGCGCGCGATCCACGATCTTCTCGTACAACTCTTCGCGGGTCTTGGCGCTCAAGACTTTCGAGTCGTCAAGGCCGCGAATTTTCGGTTTCGATGGATCAAAGATCACAGCGGCCGCTACGACAGGCCCCGCGAGCGGACCGCGCCCGGCTTCATCGACGCCGCACACAATATCCGACGGCGAGTCGAAATCGAACGCGGGCTGCTTGGCGCGCCGAACGGCACCTTTCGCCACGATCCTGCCCACTAGCGCGCCCTCCTCGTTTCCAACACCTGCGCGACCGCCTCCGACGCACGTTGCGCCGTGTTCCGACGAAGCGCTAGATGCATTTGCGTGAAGACTTCCGTGAGTGTCGCCCGGTTTGTTTCATCGTTCAACTGCTTGAGCGTGGCGTCGGCAAGTGCTTCGGGCGTCGCAAAATGCTGCAGGATTTCCGGTACGACAAAACGCCCGGCCAAAATGTTCGGCAAGCCGACGTACGGCAGGTAACCCTGCCGCTGCATGACCTGGCCCGTGAGCCAGGGCACCTTGTACGAAATGACCATCGGCTTCTTCAACAACGCCGCTTCCAGCGTGACCGTGCCGCTCTTGACGAGAATGGCGTCGGCAGCGGTCATGGCGAGCTGCGCATTGCCGTCCGTAATGGTCAGCGCGAGATCGGGATGCAAAGCGACCAGAGGGTGGAGCAATTCACGCAACGCGACGGTCGCCGCCGGCATCACGAAACGCACGCCGGGTTCGCGCCGCTGCATCAGTTCCATCGCGTCGAAAAAGGTCGGGCCGATCAGCGCGATCTCCGAACGCCGGCTACCCGGCAACACGGCGATGATCGGGCCGCCTGCCGGCAAACCAAGTTCACGGCGCGCGCCTTCCACATCAGGCACGAGCGGGATGTCATCGGCAAGCGGATGGCCCACGTAGGTCGACGCGATTCCCGCTTTTTCCATCAGCGCCGGTTCAAACGGGAACACGCACAGCATGTGATCGACGGCCTTGGCGATCTTCTTGATCCGGCCGCCACGCCACGCCCAGATCGACGGACACACGAAATGCACGGTCGGGATGCCCACCTCGCGCAGCGCATGTTCGAGACTGAAATTGAAATCGGGTGCGTCCACGCCGATGAACACCGACGGCGGCTCCGCGAGCAATTGCCGCTTCAATTCATTGCGAATGCCCAGGATTTCGGGAATGTGCCTCAGTGCTTCCACATAGCCGCGCACCGTCAGCTTGTCCATGGGCCAGTGCGCATCGAAACCGGCGGCCGTCATGCGCGGACCGCCAATGCCTGTGTACTGGGTGCCTGCCGCCAGACGCTCGGTCAGGCCGCCCAGCAGGGAGGCTGCAAGCATGTCACCTGACGGCTCGCCAGCGACCATCGCGACGCGCAGGGGTGCGGGTACGAGCGTCATCGGGCGCCGATCAACGGATGATGCCGCGCTGCGACGCGTCGATAAAATCGGCGAATGCGGTGACCGGCACATCGCCGTCTCCGCCCGCAGCAGCCAGCTCGCGCAACTGGATTTTCGCTTCTTCCAGCGTCGCGCCACTCTTGTACACCACGCGATACGCTGTTCGCAGCGCAGAAATCGCTTCGGCCGAAAAACCGCGCCGACGCAAACCTTCTACGTTGATACCGTGCGGTTCGGCCTTGTTACCGGCCGCGATCACGAAGGGCGGAATGTCCTGCACGAGCGCCGAAGCACCGCCCAGCATGGAGTGCGCCCCAATCCGAACAAACTGGTGCACGCCTGACATGCCGCCGACAATCGCGTGATCGCCGATCGTCACGTGACCCGCAAGTTGCGCATTGCTCGACATGACGATGTTGTCGCCCAGCCGGCAATCATGTCCCACATGCACGTAGGCCATGATCCAGTTGTCGCTGCCGATCGACGTCAGGCCGTTATCCTGCACGGTGCCGGTATGGATCGTGGTGAATTCGCGAATCGTGTTTCGGTCGCCAATCTCGAGCCGCGTGGGCTCGTCCCTGTATTTCATGTCCTGCGGCCGGCCGCCGACCGACGCGTAATGTCCAATCCGGTTGTCGCTGCCAATAATCGTATGGCCTTCGATCACGCTATGCGAGCCGATCGTCGTGCGCGCGCCGATCCGCACATGTGCGCCGATAATCGCGTACGGACCGACTTCGACGGATTCGTCGAGTTGCGCGCCCGGTTCAATGATGGCGGTGGGGTGAATCTGACTCATGCGCCCTCGCTTGTGTTCAGTTGCGTTCTGCCGTGAATGCCTGCGTCGGCCGTCACTTTGTATCGGAGGCCGTGTTCTTCACGGTGCACATCAGTTCGGCTTCAGCAGCCACGGCGCCGTCAACTTCGGCGCGCGCCTTGAACTTCCAGATGCCACGCATGTAGCGCTCGAAATTCACGTTCAGAATCAGTTGGTCGCCGGGTTCGACCACGCGCTTAAAGCGCGCAGCGTCGATACCCACGAAGTAATACAGCGTGTTTTCCGGATCATGCGGCTCTTTTTCTTCCGCGAACGTCAAGAGCGCTGCCGCCTGCGCGAGCGCTTCGAGAATCAGCACGCCGGGCATCACGGGACGCGTAGGGAAGTGACCCTGAAAATACGGCTCGTTGATCGACACGTTCTTGAGCGCCTTGATGCTCTTGTGCGGCGTGAGTTCGAGCACGCGGTCGACAAGCAGTATCGGATAGCGATGCGGCAGCAACGTGAGGATCTTGTGGATGTCTAGATTGATTTTTTCAGTGCTCATAGTCGTTCTGCTCGCGCGCCTGTTGGCGCGGGGTGTTGACTGTCTGGCCGTTCGTCTCGGACCGGCCAGACGTTGGATGCCGGCTTATATACCACGTAAATACCGCGTATATACCGCTTTTAGTGACTGCCTGAAATCTTGCCTGAGTTGCTGTCGCCGACCGCCATTTCCAGCGCCTTGATGCGTTCGCGCATTTTGTCGAGATTGCGGACGATCGCAGCGCTCCTGTTCCAGTCGGCGTGATTCACCGCAGGAAATGCGCTCGTGTACATGCCCGGCTTCAGCAGCGACTTCGACACGCCCGACTGCGCCGTCACGATCACGTAGTCCGCCAGCGTCACGTGGCCCGCAATGCCCACCGCGCCGCCAATCATGCAATGCCGTCCGATGTTCGTGCTGCCGGCAATCCCCGCGCAGCCCGCAATCACCGTATAGGCCCCGATCCGGCAGTTATGCCCGATCTGCACGAGGTTATCGATTTTCACGCCTTCTTCAATAATCGTGTCGGCCATTGCGCCGCGATCGATCGTGGTATTTGCGCCGATCTCGACGTCCTGCGCCACGACCACCGCGCCAACTTGTGGAATCTTGACCCAACTGCCTGTGCGGTCCTCGCCCTCGCCCGAGAAATCCCCCGCGAAGCCAAAACCGTCCGCGCCGATGACCGCGCCCGCATGGACGATCACGCGCGCGCCGAGCTTGCAGCCGTGGTAGATCGTCACATTGGGATAGAGATGGACGTCGTCAGCGAGCTTGACACCCTGGCCGATCGACACGCCCGCGTCCAGCTTCACGCGCTCACCGATCACCGCTTCTGCGTCGATACTCACGTGCGGCCCGATGACGGCGCTTGCCGCGACCTTGGCCGATGGGTGAACCCACGCGCTCGGATGAATCCCGGGAACGGCAGGCGGCGTCGCAAGGTCGATGAAAACCTGCGCAACGCGCGCAAAGTAAGCGTAAGGATTGGGCGTGACGATGAAGTTTCGCCCTTCCGGCGACGCCACTTTCTGCAGATCGGCGGGCGAAATCAGCACCGCGCCAGCCTGCGTGCTCTCGACCTGCGACAAATATTTCTGGTTCGCGAGAAATGCGAGTTGCTGCGGGCCGGCTTTGTCGAGCGGGGCAAGGCCGCTCACCCGGTGCGCCGCGTCACCCGCTATGTCCCCGCCGAAGCGCTTTGTCAGTTCGCTCAGGGTGATCGCGCTGTCTAATGCCATCCGGTGCGACTCCCGCTCAGTTCGGACTGGTTGGATTGGTGCCACTGGCCGGATTCGCCTGATTGGCGGCCAACGCCTTCAGCACCTGATCGGTGATGTCGATACGCGGACTGACGTACACCGCTTCCTGCACGATCAGGTCGTAATGCTGCTGCTCCGCAATCTGCTTGATAACCTTGTTCGCGCGATCCAGCACGGCCGCGAGTTCCTCGTTACGACGCTGGTTCAGATCCTCACGGAACTCGCGCTGCTTGCGCTGGAAGTCCTGGTCAACCTGCGACAGTTCGCGTTGCTTTGATGCGCGATCGGCAGGCGCCATGGTCGGTCCGTTCTTGTCCATGGCGTCCGACAAGGTCTTCAGCCGGGTGGCCATGTCCTGTAGCGCCTTGTCCCGCTTGGAAAACTCAAGTTCGAGCTTCGTCTGCGCGGCCTTCGCCGCCGCCGACTCCCGCAGGATCCGATCGGAATTGACCGCGGCTATCCGTGTCTCCTGCGCGTCCGCCGTGGCAACACTCATCAAACCCAGGATGACTGATAGCGCTAGCGCCAATGCCAAATGTTTCGAAAGCTTACCGGTTCGCAAAGTCTTCCTCACGTTACTTGTTACGCTAACCAACGCGTGACTTAAGCATGGCGCTGGACTCCCCCGCAAAAGCCGAGACCAGTCGCCGATGTGTCCCGATCGCCGCTTAAAACGCCGTACCGATCTGGAACTGGAACTTCTGATATTGGTCGCCCGTATGCTTCTGCACCGGGAAACCCAGGCTCAGCTTGAGCGGGCCGATTGGCGAGATCCACGCCAGACCGACACCGTAACCATACCGCAATCCATTCGCACCAGAAGTGGTACCGCCCTGACCCGGGTCGCCCCAGACGTTACCACCGTCGAGGAACGTGAACACACGCAACGTGCGGTCATATCCGGTGCCCGGCAACGGGAACGTCAACTCGATATTGCCCACCGCCATGCGCGAACCGCCGATCGGGTCGTTGGTCGTCGCGTCGCGCGGACCGAGCGAGCTAGGCTCGTAGCCCCGCACAGAACCGATACCACCCGCGAAGTAGTTCTTGAAAATCGGGTAGGTCTGGCCTTTCAACCCCTTACCGTAACCGCCCTGCAAGTTCAGCCCCAGTACGAAGCCGCGTGCGAACGAGTAGTAATACTGCGCCTGGGCGTCGACCTTGACATAGGTCGTGTCACCCGCTGGCGTGCCGTATTCGGCGTTCGTCTGCGTGTAGTAACCACGGCTCGGAACCAATGCGCTGTCGCGATTATCCCGCGACCAGCCGACCGTCAGCGGAACGTTATTCACGACCCGGCCGAATTCGTTTACGTAGTCGATATAGCTCCGCGGCGTGTTCGCATCGATATCGAGCGTGTTCTGCTCGAGACCCGCGCCGAAGTACACCGTGTC
>NZ_JBAUSA010001342.1:0-2950 GCF_049581465.1 Caballeronia sp.
GCGAAATGCTCACCACACCTTCGCCGTTGACCGAACGCATGACGCTGTTTTGGCACGATCACTTCCCCTCCGGCCAGGACAAGGTTGCTTATCCGCAGCTCATGTTCCGGCAGAACGCCTTCTTGCGCCGCGACGCACTCGGCAACTTCGGCGACCTGCTGCACGCGGTCGCGAAAGATCCTGCCATGCTTCAATACCTCGATGGTGAGAGCAATCGCAAGGGTCGGCCCAATGAAAATTTTGCCCGCGAAGTAATGGAGCTGTTCACGCTCGGCGAGGGCCACTATTCGCAGCAGGACGTGGCCGAGGCCGCACGGGCCTATACGGGCTGGACACTCGATCCGGACACGCAGGCGTTTCAATTCAATCCAAAAACACACGACGACGGCGAGAAGACCGTGCTTGGCCAGACGGGCAACTTCGACGGCGACCAGGTGCTCGACATTCTCCTGGAACAGCCGGAAACGGCTACGTTCATCGCAACGGAACTCTGGCGCGAGTTCATTTCCGAGGCGCCAGATCCGGCGCAGATCGCACCGATCGCCGCGCGTTTTCGTGCGAGTCACTACGACATCAAGACGGCGCTGCGCGGCGTGTTCTTATCGGAGGCGTTCTGGGATGAGCGCAATCGCGGCGTGCTGATCAAGTCTCCCGCCGAATTCGTGGTGGGCACGGTGCGTGAATTCGATATCGGCTATCCGGATCAGGACACGGCGCAGTTCGCGGTCCAGGTGCGCAATTTCGGTGAAAACCTGTTCTATCCGCCCAACGTCAAGGGCTGGCCGGGCGGCGAGAACTGGATCAACAGTTCCACCCTGCTCGCGCGCAAGCAGTTTATCGAGCAACTGTTTCGTGCGACCCAAGCCCGGGACCCGCGGTCGACGTCCGCACCGCGAAGCATGACGCAGGCCGTTTCCATGCAAGCGCCGCGAACCGGCATGCGCTTCGATCTGGACGCGTGGCTCGCTCGATACAATACGACGGCTCAGGCGCGGCCGGATTTATCGGCGGAATTGCAAATGCAGCATGCTGTGCTGGCGGTGTCGCCGGCCGATGCCATCGATGCCGACGCCACCAGCAGCACGTATTTGCGTGCCTTGCTGATGGACCCGGCGTATCAGTTGAAATAGGCGGTGAGATGAATCGACGCGACTTCCTTTCGATGACCAGCGCCGCCGGCGCATTCGCGCTGGCCCCATCGGCGTTTGCGGCTGGCGTGACGCCCAACCCGGGCTATGGCAACCTGCTGATCCTGGTCGAACTGAAGGGCGGCAATGACGGCCTGAATACCGTGATCCCGTTCGCCGATCCTGCTTACGCCACGCTGCGGCCGAAGATCGGCATTCGACGCGAGCAGGTCGTGCAACTCGACGAACGCACCGGTCTTCATCCCGCGCTGCAGCCGTTGCTGCCAATGTGGGCCGGCAAGCAACTCGCGATCGTGCAAGGCGTGAGTTATCCGCAGCCCAATCTCTCGCATTTCCGTTCCATCGAGATCTGGGACACCGCCTCGCGCTCCGATCAATACCTGCATGAAGGCTGGCTCACGCGGGCGTTTCGCGCGCAGCCGGTACCGCCGGAATTTGCGGCCGACGCTGTCGTGATCGGCAGCGCGGAACTTGGGCCGCTTGCAAACGGTGCGCGGGCGGTGGCGCTGGTGAATCCCGCGCAATTCGAACAACAGGCGCGCTTCGCCACGCCCGTGTCTCTTAAGGAACGCAATCCGGCGCTCGCGCATATCCTCGATGTGGAGAACGACATCGTGAAGGCGGCCGATCGGCTGCGTCCGCGCAACGGCCAGTTCGTGCTCAAGACGCAGTTTCCGGGTGGCGCGTTCGGCAACTCGATCAAGACCGCGATGCAGGTGTTGGCCGCGACCGACACGCCAGCGGGCATGCCGCAGCAAGGACAGGGTGTCGCGGTGATCCGTCTGACGCTCAATGGCTTCGATACCCATCAAAACCAGCCGGGCCAGCAAGCAGCGTTGCTCAAGCAGTTATCGGAGGGATTTGTCGCGATGCGCTCGGCGCTGGTCGAACTGAACCGCTGGAACAATACGTTCGTGATGACCTATGCCGAATTTGGACGACGCCCGCGCGAAAATCAAAGCAACGGGACGGACCACGGCACCGTCGCGCCGCACTTCGTGATGGGCGGCAAGGTGAACGGCGGATTGCATGGCGTCGCGCCGGTATTGGCGCGACTGGACGGCAACGGCAACCTGCCCGTCGGCGTCGATTTCCGGCAGCTTTATGCGAGCGTGCTGGGGCAGTGGTGGGGCCTGGACGCGACCGGAATTCTCGGGCAGAAGTTCGAGCCATTGCCGATCTTGCGGGTTTAAGCGGGGTTTCAAGCGAGGCTTTTAGCAACCTGAGCAACCGTCTAAAACCATCAGGTTTGGTACGGTGCGCCCGGGTTGGACAATCACGCTACACGATCCACGCCGCACGCCATGCAAGGTCGCTGCGCAGGAATGCCCTGCGCCTATCGAACGCGCCAGCTAATCCACAACTTGCGGATCGGCGTAAGCGCAATGCGCTGATGCAGCACCTGGAAGTTTTCGCGTTCGATCTCATCGAGCAAGGCCATCGATATCGCTCCTTGCGCCCGCAATACACGCTGCATCTTGCGTTCGTCGGCGGGAATGGCGTCGAGCGCCTTCTTCAACGTTTCGCGCGCGCGCTCGGTCTGGAAGCGCATCAGCGCGGTGAACGCATCGCTGTATTTGCGATTGGTCACGTCGGCAGCGGTCACGTTGAAACGCTGCAATTCATCGATCGGAACGTAAATGCGGCCGTGACGCGCATCGTCGCCAATTTCCGCCACACGTTCCGCGAGCAGCAACGCCGCACCGAGTGGCGTGGCCCACAGGGCTGCATCCTGAGGACGCTGCGCGGTCGCCCTCGCCACGAGAACGGCGAACGCGCCGCCCGTACCGTCCAGATAACGC
>NZ_JBAUSA010001343.1:0-3436 GCF_049581465.1 Caballeronia sp.
CACGCTAGCAGAAGGACTCAATCCTAACCCCACACTCTCCGCGAGCAGCACCCCCTCCACCCTAGCCCGACACTCACCGCCAGCAGAACCCAACTCCAAACCTCCCCAACCGCTCAACGCAGTGCCCCTCCCTTCAACCATCAAACCGCGCATTCTTGATCGCGGGAAAATCAATGGTGACTTCAAAACCGGCCATCGGAAGCCGATTACGCCACCGCAATGTCCCGCGCTGCCGCGTAACAAGCCGCTGCACAATCGCCATGCCGAGCCCCGTGCCATTCGCCTGCGTACGCGCCGTATCGACCCGATAAAACGGCCGGGTAATCAACGCGACCTGATCCTCAGGAATACCACGCCCTTCATCAATCACCGATAACTCCACGCGCCCGTGATTCACACGCGTCTGCAGCGTGATCCGCGCAATATCGTCCTTGGCGCTACGCCCATATTTGCGCGCGTTCTCCAGCAGGTTGCCAACCACGCGCCGCACATCGGTCGGGTCGCCCTCGATAGTCGCACCTTGCGCAAGCTCAGTCTTCATCAACACACCGTCTTCGCCATAAAAACGCGCAGCCATCTCGCCGCCTATCAACGACAAATCCACGGCTTCAGCCATGCGCTGCATCGGCCGCGCATAGTCAAGAAAGCGCCCGATGATCATATCCATCTGCTCGATGTCATCAACCATGGCGAGCTTCGTGGCTTCGTCGGAGGGACTCATCTCGGTCTCGAGCCGCAGCCGGGCGAGCGGCGTGCGCAAGTCGTGCGAGATCCCCGCAAGCATCAGGGCACGATCGGCATCGAGCTGTTCAAGGTCCGTCACCATCTGGTTAAAGCTTCGATTGGTCTCGGCGGCTACGCCCATGCCGCGCTCAGGCAGCGGGTCGGGCGCCTGCCCCGAACCCACCTTTCGTGCGGCCAACGCCAGCCGCGCGAACGGTCGATTGACGAGGCTGGTGATGAAAGCCGCGCCGAACAACGACAACGCCAGCGCAAAAATACCCCAGCCCGCCCATTGCAGGCCGGTGACCGTATCGAGTTGATCGCGATCGAGGGCGACCCAGTAATCGTCGTCATCGATCTTGAAGCTGATCCATACACCCGGAATGTCATTCACCGATTGCGCGATGACCGTGTCATTGCCAAGTCGACCGCGCACATCATGCTCGATCAACCGATTCAACGATTCGTCTGGCTGCAGGCGATATTTATCAGTGGTCTCGCGCGGATACACGCGCACGCCTTCATTGCTCTCCAGGTCCTGCAGCAACGCGCGGCGCAGATCGGGATCGGAGTAGAGGAGGGCGGTACGGGTGAGCTTGACCACCGCGACGAGTTGCAGCGCCACGCGCTGGGCGCGCGGCTCGCGTTCGATCACGCGAAAGCTCTGGAACCATGCGGCGATGCTGACCGCGATCAGCAGCGCGATCAACGCGAAGGTCCGCCAGAACAGCCCGCCAAATGCGTGCGTCAATAGCCGCCTGTCGATCCGCATGGCTAGTCGATGCTCGCGCGTAGGACAGTTAAGACGGGACCCAAACCTCAGGCTGCGCCGTCAGGAATGAAGACATAGCCAAGACCCCACACGGTCTGGATGAAACGCGGGCTGCTCGCATCAGGCTCAATCAGCTTGCGCAAACGAGAGATCTGGACGTCAAGGCTGCGGTCAAAAACCTCATACTCGCGGCCGCGCGCCAGTTCCATCAGCTTTTCACGCGACAGCGGCTGGCGTGGATGACGAGCGAAAACCTTCAGCACGGAGAACTCGCCCGTGGTCAACGGAATTTCCTGGCCGTTCTTGGTCAGCGTCCGGGTGGCGAGATTCAACGCGAACTCGCCGAATTCAAAGACCTCTGTGGTTTCGGACGGCGCGCCAGGCAATTCCGGCGAAGCTTGTCGACGCAGCACCGCGTGGATGCGCGCGACCAGTTCGCGCGGATTAAAGGGTTTCGGGAGGTAATCGTCGGCGCCCATCTCCAGCCCCACGATACGATCCACGTCTTCACCTTTCGCGGTCAGCATGATGATAGGCGTGCGGTCGTTGCTGCCTCGCAGGCGCCTGCAGATCGACAAGCCGTCTTCGCCCGGCAACATCAGGTCGAGCACCAGCAAGTCGAAACGTTCACGCACCCAGAGCTTGTTCATCGACGGCGCATTTTCAGCGACGTACACGTTAAAGCCCTGTTCGCCGAGATACCGCCGCAGGAGGTCGCGAAGGCGTGGGTCGTCATCGACTACAAGGATTTTTGGGGGATTTTTGGTTTCCATGAGGGCATCTTAGCGCGAATAGACAGAGGCACCAGTTTGCCTCGTTTAGTAGGTAACGGATAGTTACAAAATTTACGGAGAGTGTGGCACGGCAAAAAGGTTCTGTGCGTACACTCCTTTACCTAAGCCCGTCATACGGTAGATACTCCATTTGTACAACTATTGCGCGTCGGAATTGCGACAGTTTAGTATCGCAATTCATACGGGGCGCGCATGTACGCCAGAGAGCTTTGGACCGTCCGCTTGTCGAGCAATGAAGGGATAAAAATGAAGGGAGCGCGGCGGCGCGAACCCCGGCGCACGAGGCGCTTTATTCGGCTGACACTAGTCGCTAGCGCGATATATGCCGTATTTGCCGCGCGCAGCGCTTTCGCACAACCATCGCAATATTCCAATCGCGGTCCGTCGGCGTTCGACCATTCGGACGGGATGATTGCGTCTCCTGCAGCCGGGAACGCATCTTCTGGTTTGAATGCAGGGCCTCTTCCTGCTTCCTCTCCCGGTTCAAATCCCAATGCAAACCGACGTCACTTCGACGGCGGCTTCGTGCGCGCGCAGCATCGAGTGGGAAGGGGGCAGCCGGGCAATGTGCACGACCAGCATCCGATACCCGCCATGCCCGTCTCGCAGAACATTCCACCACCCGATCCCGAACCGGCCGCTCGCCCTCCGCGCCATACCGTGATGACCCCCGATGAGCGGCGCCTGTTGCGCCAGCATATCGAGGAAGCGGTGCGGGATTTGTACAAGCGTTAGCCGCACGACATAGCCACTCGACGTAATCGCTGAATCAAGAAAGATCGCCGGCGTCGTGGTCAACGTCGACGAATAACGCGCCGTTGTTTTCCCTAGGACGGCAACCGGGTTCCTGCGCTAATGCGATACATCGAATTCAAACGCCCGAGCGCGTGCGTTGTACTGTGCGCTTGGCTGGCCATGTCCGTGTGGGCGCACGCTGCCCTACCGAGCGTCCCGGGCCGGGCGAACCATGCCCGTGCAGTCGAAGCGGCCGGTGTCGACGACCTGCTGGAAGCCTCCGATGCCCGCTTCCTGCTGACCCGAACCGGTTTCGCGGCGAACGCGGGCGAGGTGTCGGCGCTCTCCGGCATGACGCGCGAACAGGCCGTCGATAACCTGCTCACCAGCGTGCGCACCGAAGCCACCACAC
>NZ_JBAUSA010001344.1:0-3665 GCF_049581465.1 Caballeronia sp.
GGCTGGTACCGCCAATCACCGCCGCTGCAATGGCGTTCAGGTTCACGTCGCCGCTGCCGGCCTGCTGGCTGGCCGAAGCGAGCCGTGCCGCAGTCAGCACGCCGCCGAGCGCGGCGAAACTGGCGCAGAGCACAAAGGCGCTGGTATAGATGCCGCTGACATTAATGCCCGCCCGCCTGGCGGCCTCGTGATTGCCGCCGACCGCGTTCATCGACCGGCCCCATCGCGTCCTCGTCAGCGCATAGTCCATGGCGACGGCGAGGGCGAGGAATATGCCGAACATCAGCGGAACGCCGCGCCCCTGGTTAAGGTAGGCGACCACGACCTCCAGCAACACCGTGGTGGCCACGCAGCGCACGAGAAGGCTGCCCACCGAGGGCGCAGAGAGATTGGACGCACGGCGACGCTCACGGGTGCGCAACCCGAGCAGAAGGATCGCGACACCGGGCACGAGTGCAAGGAGGTACGAAACGACTGCGGGGATGATGATGAGTTGCCCGAGGTTCACCAGCGTGGTGTCATAGGGCAGGTTGATCGACCCGGTGGCGCCCAGCACGTAGAGCTGCATCCCGAGGATCGCGAGCAGCCCGGCCAGCGTTGCGACGAAGCTCGGCATGCCGAGCCGGTTGAGCAGCAGCGCGTACAGGGCGCCGACCACCGCACCAACGACGATGGCCGCCACGATCGCCAGCAGCACCGGCCAGCCATGATTGACCCAGAGCGTACCGACGAGGGCCGAAGCGAAGCCGCTCATCGAGCCCACCGACAGGTCGATCTGCCCCACCATCAGCACGCAGACGATGCCCAGCGAGATCACCCCGACCGTCGAGCAGTCGAACAGCAGGTTCACCAGGTTGTCGGCTGAGAGGAACACCGGGTTCAGGCTGGTGAACACGGTCCAGATGATGACCAGGCCCGCGATGACGGGCAGGGAACCCAGATCGCCCGAGCGCACCCGTTCGACGAAGGCGGCAACGGCGCCGCCGACCCCGGTCGCGTGCTTGACGCGGATATCGCTGCGGTCGAGCAGCGTGGAAGGCGGTGGACTGTCTTGCGCTTCACGTTGCGGAGCGCCTTGCGTTTCGTGGCTCATGATGGTTTCTCCGTCTAGGCGTTCTGTTCAGCCTGGCGCCGGCCGGCGCGGCGCGACACGGCGTTCTCGGTGGCGCCGGTGATCGCGGCCACCAGCTCCTGATTCGAGGAGTCGGGATAGAAAATGCCGTTGTTGCGGCCAAGCCGCAGGACCACGATCCGATCGGCCACGGCGCGCACGTCCTCCATGTTGTGGCTGATCATGATCACCGCGTGGCCGCGGTCGCGCACCCGCTCGATCAGGTTCAGCACCTCAGCGGTCTGGGCTACGCCCAGCGCCGCCGTCGGCTCGTCGAGCATGATCAGCTTCGGGTCCAGCAGCAGCGAGCGTGCGATCGCCACGGTCTGGCGCTGCCCGCCCGACAGCGAGGCGACCACGTCGCGCACGCTCGGGATGCGGGCCGACAGCTCGTTCAGAAGGGTCCAGGCCTTCACCTCCATCGCGACCTCGTCGAGGCGCAGCGGATTCAGCTCGCGCCCGAGGTAGATGTTGGCGACGACATCGAGGTTTTCGCAAAGCGCCAGGTCCTGGAACACCGTGGCGATGCCGAGGTCGAGCGCCGCAGCCGGATTGGACAGCGCGACCTCCTTGCCGCCGAACGTGATCGTGCCGGTGCTGGGTTGGTGGACACCGGCGAGCACCTTGACCAGCGTCGATTTCCCGGCCCCGTTGTCGCCTACCAGGGCGACCACTTCGCCGGCATGCACGTCGAGCTCGATGTCCGTCAGGGCCGAGACCGCTCCGAAGTGCTTCGAGACGCCGCGCAGGCTGAGCACCAGCTCGCCAGGGCCGGACCGTGTTGTGGAGTTGTCAGTCATGGGACGGATACCTCGATAAAAGTAGTGGGACCCGGCAAGAGCGGGATCCCGACCTGCATCGCGCAGACTCAGTTCGTGATTCCGAGTTTCTTGCACCCTTCGGCATAGCGGTCGGTGCACAGATCCTTGGCGTTCGCGAATCCCTTGTCGACGACCTCCGCCTTGAGATTGTTCGCCGTGATCACCGCCGGCTTGAAGAGCTGGGACGGGGTGTTGAAGAGCGTCGTTTCACCCTTCGGCGTCTGGCCGGACAGGAAGCCGACGGCCACCTTCGCCGCCGCTGCGGCGACGATCTCGCTCGGCTTCAGGATCGTGTTGTACTCGTCGCCCGCGATGATCAACTGCAGTCCCGCGAGCGTCGCGTCGTTGCCGGTTACCGGTGGCACCGGGTTGACGCCGGCTGCCTTGAAGGCCGCGACGGCCCCGCCACCCGTGCCGTCGTTGGCGGCCACGACACCAACAATCTGCGAGCCGAAGCGGGTGATCTGCCCGCTGACCCATTGCTGGGCCTTCGGCGGCGCCCAGTCCGGCGTGTCGTACTCGGCCAGCGTCTTGTAGCCGCTACCCTGCAACCCGGCGTGGATGCCCTTCTTGATCAGTCCCGCCGCCGCGTCGGTCGGCGAACCGTTGACCTCGAGCACGCCGCCCTTGGTGGTCGGCACGCCCGTGTCTTTCAGGTGCTGGACGAGCGACTGAGCGATAGCCTTGCCGATGCCTTCGTTGTCGAACGACACGTAGTAGTTGGCCGGGGTCGAGGGCACGGGCCGGTCATAGGCGATCACCTTGATACCCTGGCCCTGCGCCATATGGACCAGGGACGCCGCGGCCGTCGAGTCCACCGGGTCGAGGACGATCACCTTGGCGCCTTGCGCGATTACCGAGTTGAACTGCTGCTGCTGCGTCGCGACATCGGCGTTGGCGTTCTGGTAGAGCACCTTGCAGTCGGGGCAGAGCTTGGTCATTTCGGCCTTGAAGCCGGGGAAGTCATGCTGTTCGTAGCGCGTCGACGCCTGGTCGGGCATCAGGAAGGCGACCGTGCCACTGGGCGCGGCCAGTGCGGCCGTGCCGCCTAACAGGCTGAGGCCGAGGCCGAGGCTAAGCGCGCTGGAGCCGATAAAGTGCTTTGAAAGTCGGGTCATTGAATGTCTCCGTATTGTAGAACTATGTAGTACACAATAAATTCATTCGGCTAACACAGAATCTCTGGATCCTGCTGTCATCGAAAGTAGCAAAGTAGCAATGAGCAAAAGTCGCAATTAGCGGACTTGACTAGCAGGATCAAACGAACGTCAGAAACGGGAGTTACATGGCGGAAAACTTGGGGCCTAAAAACTTGGGGCTTACCCTTGGCAGATTTCGAAGGCGGTTCGCGTCGCGCGGGGCCATGTATCAGCACCGCGTTCCGCGGTCGACCGATGAAACACGCGCTAGCCGAATGCTTCCGCGGCGTGCGCCGCGTCGGGCGATTCAGTCCCGCTTGCTGCATTGAGCTCCTGATACGCGCGCCATCGCGACGGCGACATGTCCTTCAGCACCAGGAACTGGCGGTTAAAATTCGAGAGATTGTTAAAGCCGACCTGATAGCAGATGTCGGTGATAGTGAGTTCACCCGACATCAGTAATTGGCAGGCGAGATTAATGCGCAGCCGGTTCACATACTGCACGAAGGGCACGCCGGTGTGCCGGCGGAAATATCGAGAAAAGGCGCTGGCGCTTTGTCCCGCGAGTTCGGCCAACTCCGTTTCGCGCAACTC
>NZ_JBAUSA010001345.1:0-1918 GCF_049581465.1 Caballeronia sp.
ACTTATGGTCGCGTCTACTCGAAGGACTCAATTGCCGCGTGTCTCGGCGTGCTGGCCCGGCTCATAACCGGCCCGGCATCGCGGGGCCCGCGGACCTGTTCCCGGGAGTCGTCGAATGTCGAATGCATCGCCCCCAGAAGTCGATTTGAAAACGCTGCGCAAAGTGATCATGGCGGCATCGATCGGCAATTTCGTCGAGTGGTTCGACTTCGCGGCATACGGTTTCCTCGCGACCATCCTCACGCGCGAATTTTTTCCCAGCGCAGACCCTGCTGCCGGATTGCTCAAGACCTTCGCGGTGTTTGCCGTGGCGTTCGCGTTCCGGCCGCTCGGTGGCATTGTGTTCGGGGTGATCGGTGACCGGATCGGGCGTAAGCGCACACTTGCCCTGACAATTCTGCTGATGGCCGGCGCCACCACGCTGATCGGCTTTTTACCGGGCTATGCGGCGATAGGCGCGCTTGCGCCGCTGCTGCTCACGATCATTCGTTGCGTGCAGGGCTTTTCGGCGGGTGGAGAATACGCCGGCGCATGCGCCTATGTCATGGAACATGCGCCGCAGAACAAGCGGGCGTGGTACGGCAGCTTCGTCCCGGTATCGACGTTCTCGTCCTTCTCGATTGCCGCCGTTGTCGCGTACGCTCTGGACGCGACGCTTTCCGCCGATGCCATGCGCTCCTGGGGCTGGCGCGTGCCGTTCCTGGCTGCCGCGCCGATCGGCCTGATCGGCCTCTACTTGCGGATGAACCTGAACGAAACCCCGGCCTTCCGGGCGCTGGAAGGCGAGCACGACGTGGCGCACGCACCGTTGCGCGACACGCTGCGCACGCAAGCGGGCGGGATCTTGAAGCTCGGCGCGTTCATCTCCGTGACGGCGTTGTCGTTCTATATGTTCACCACGTATCTTGCGACTTATATGCAGGTTGCCGGGCACATGAGTCGCGCGACTTCGTTGTTGATTACCGTGATCGCGCTGTTATTCGCGGCGGCAATCTGTCCGCTCGCCGGGTTGTATTCGGATTTCGTCGGCCGCCGGAAGACGGTGTTCACCACCTGCGCGCTGCTGATAGTGACGGTTTATCCGTCGTTCGCATTGGCTGGATCGGGAGGGTTCCTGCCGGCGTTGATCGGGGTGGGCATGCTGGCAGTCGGTGCGGTACTGGCGGGCGTCGTGACGGCGGCGTTGTTGTCAGAGGTCTTTCCTACCCGAACCCGGTACACCGCATCGGCGATTACTTATAACCTCGCTTACACGATTTTTGGCGGGACGGCGCCGCTGGTTGCCACCTGGTTGATTACGACTTCCGGAAATAACATGTCGCCGGCGGTTTATCTGATCGCCATTGCAGTGATGGGTTTGGTCGGGGGGATGCTGCTGCCGGAAACGTCAAGGGTGTCGTTGCACGGGGCAGGGGTTGGTGGGGGGATTCGGGGTGTTGAGTTGGCCGGTGTAGCCAGGGAGGTCGCTTGAACGGTTCGGCACCCCGAATGCCAACACGCTCTATCCGGTCACTGCCTTTTATGTGGTTCTGCTTAGCTTTTCTTGCCGCCTTGCGTGACCGGTGTTCGTATCTTTTCATCCCCCGCCGCGCTTTGCGCTTGGACCGGCGCTTCGGGTTTTGCAGCTTCCTGTGCTTTGCCTGCCGCCTCGATCACGCGATGCACAAAGCGCAGCTTTTCCACCACCGGGGGCGCTAGCGCAAACGGATACGCGTCCGGCATTCCCAAGCTCCGGTTCAAGCTGTTTAGCGCAAAGGTCAACGGATACCAGCGCTGCATCAACTGGTCGAACGTGAATTCGCCCACCGGTGTTTTCGCGGCCATCGCCGAGTCCAGTGCGTTGCCCGGGCCGATCGCTACGCCGCACGACATCGCGGTATCGATGGTATCCACGATGTGCAGGTAATGCGCCCATGTC
>NZ_JBAUSA010001346.1:0-2989 GCF_049581465.1 Caballeronia sp.
CCGGCGCGTCGAAGCAATGCTGGGTCGAATTCGACGCCAAAGCCGACGCCAACACCAATTCCAAAGCCAACGCCCCGTCAGCCGTGAAGGCCGATCCTCAGGCCGGGCATTTCGTCGCCGATGCGCCGCCTGCAACCTCGCTCTCCATGACCTGTGGCCCGGCGTCGACACCTGTCGAGGCGGCAGGCGCCGGAGACGCGATAGAAGCCGACACGCCGGGCAGCGACGGCACGCGCATGTTCCCGCTGCACCATCCCTTCGATGTGATGCTGACAACGCGCGCCAAAGCTGCCGGCACGCTTCTGTGGCAGATCGAGGACGCTTGGAGTGCGGTCAAGGCGAGTGGCCGGATCGCCGTGAAGCCGGGCGCGCATGCGTTGCAGATTGCTTGCACGTCGCGCGCCGCCGGCTATTTTTCAATCTCGGCCCGGCTCGAATCAGCGGGCCAGACAGCGGCCGTGTTGCCGTCGCGCGGTACACGTCCGGCGGGCATCGCTACATTCGGGGTACTACCGGATCTTGCCGGCGTGCTCCCTCCCGTGACCTACAAGAAGCTCGACCTGCACCGCTTCGGCGGCCAGGGGGCGGCTTATCTCAAACCGGGGCAGTCGTGCTGTTCCGGCGATGGTTATCGGCCGCTCTATCCGGATCTTGGCTTGACGTGGGTGAATGACAACCGCAACTGGGACATGACGGAACCCAAGGCGCCCAATACATTCAACCCCAACGCCGACAACCTCTCCCCCTTCTTCAAGCCTGGCGACCTGCTGCGCCTGATCCAGCTCGACGGTATTCCAGGCTGGGCCAACCAGACGGGCAAGGACACGCATAGCTACGCGCCTAAGTCGCTTGCCGATTACAGCGCCTATATGAAGCGCGTCGGCCTGGAGTCGAATCGGATCCGCTCGACCGTCTTTCCCACGCAGTCGAACAACTACTATCAGGTGAGCTGGGAACCCGATTACGACGGCGGCCTGCCTTGGCGCGATAGCGACGCAAACCTGGTCGCCATGTACAAGGCCACCTATGAAGCGATCCATTCCACGGATCCGCACGCCGTCGTGATGGGGCTGACGTTGTCATCTTTGGGCAAGAACACCGAGTGGCTGAACCGTCTCGCGCCGCTGGGTATCGCGCGCTATCTGGATGGCGTGAGCGCACATGGTTACTACGACGTGGGTACGTCGCCGTCGCATCCGCCTGAGCGTCTGGCTGGCAACAGCGATCCGGCGAAGGCCGCGCAAAGCCTTCCCGCGATGATGCGTGCGCTGCGTCACACGATGACGCAGATGCTTAAGCCTGGCGCGAAATTGTTCATCACGGAATCGGGGATCAGTTACGACATTGGCACGAAGTATGGAAGTGCGACGCCATCGGCGAACGTGCTGTATGCGCAGGGCGCGGTGGTCGCGCGCTCACATCTGATCCTGCTTGGCGAAGGCGCCGACCTCAGCTACGTGTTCTACGCGGCTGACCCGCCCGAAGTGGGCTATGGCGTTTTCTTCGATCTCGTGAATGCCGAGGGCGGCTTTGGCCAGACGCAGATCAGCCCGAAGCCCGCAGCGATGGGTATTGCTGCGATGACGCGGATTATTGATGGGACGGATACGCTTGGAGTTTTGAAGGGGACGCCGCCTGGTGTGTATGGATATGCGTTCCAGCGCCTGGACGGCGGTAAGGTCGTGACCGCGCTATGGACGCATGACAACGCAGTGTGGCCGGACGCCTCGGGGTTCAGCACGACGCACGGCGTGCGCCAGGAATTACAGGTTGACGCGCCGGGGACATCGGGGACGGTCACGGTGCTCGACATGATGGGCAATCCATCGGAGTTGCATTATGTGAACGGGCGCGTTGCGGTGACGCTTACCGAGGCGCCGGTGTATGTGGTGTCGGGGAATGCTGACGTTATGAAGGCGAATGTCAGCGCGCCGGAGGGGTATGGACGGTGAATGAGGGGAAGGGGGTTGGGGTCTACACCTACCGCTAGCAGAACCGCTACACCCTCCCCCGTGCAAGCCATCCACCGCTAAAAAAGCGAATGGCTTGCCGAGGCGACGTTTCGGCGGTTTAAGCCAGTGCCGCAGCGATACGCCGCCGTTAGCACCGCGCTAAACTTCTCCATCCGCATTTAATGCCGACGCAGTGAGACGCGAGTAAAAAGCGCGCACAGGCCTTCCCCGCCCGCCACTCGATTCTGCTCGAAAGCAACTCTGGAACAATCATGAGCGGCCCCGACCTGATGGCGAATCTGTTCGTTGCGATGCTTGGCAGTGTGCTGGCGCTCTGCGTGCTCACCGCCGTCGCGGCCCTGCTAATTTTCCGCCTCACCACGCGCTTCTTCGATATCGACAACCCTGATTGAGGTATTTCGAGCGTGACCGATCTCTCTGTGTTGCCCTCGGTGGCCGCCATCACCATCGAAGCCGAGCAACAGAAAAAAACGCCACGACAAGGCGGTCCAGGTTTTCTAGAAGAAGTGGATTTCCTCGATGTAATCCGCCTCACGCCACTGGTGTCCATCGACTTGATCGTGAACGACGGCAATCGACACGTCTTGCTAGGGCAGCGCCGCAATCGTCCCGCGCGCGATACCTGGTTCGTGCCGGGCGGACGCGTGACCAAAGGCGAAACGCTCGATGCAGCGTTCACCCGTGTGGTCCGTGACGAACTCGGGATTGCCAGCATGCAGCGCTCATCGTCGCGCCTGTATGGCGTGTTCGAGCATTGTTATGAAGATAACTTCGCGGGCGTTCCGGGCATCGATACACACTATGTAGTGCGTGCTTATTCGATCACGCTGAATGGTTCGGTGCCGATTGGCCGCTTCGACCAGCACAGTGGTTATAAATGGCTGCTTCCCGCCGAAGTACTGGCTCGCGGCGACGTGCACAACAACGCAAAAGCCTATTTTCGTTGAGTCGCTTTTTGTTAAGCGCTGCGGATTGCCACGCTTGGCAGCAATCGGACTCACCCGTCCGATTGCCCC
>NZ_JBAUSA010001347.1:0-2068 GCF_049581465.1 Caballeronia sp.
CCTGTGGACCAGCGCGGGGCGCGCCGTCGTCGTTTATGCGCCGGACGGCGTGTGCGTCGCACGGATCCCGGTGCCCGAGAACGTCTCCAATCTGACCTTCGGCGGGCGTCACCGTAACCGGCTTTTCGTCACCGCCACGTCGTCCGTCTATGCGATCTACACGGCCGCGCGGGGCATCGCTGCACCTTGAGCAAGCAAACAAGCAATCAGGCAAACAAGAAAGTAGGAGGAGATAACCGTATGAAGCTGAAACACATCGTATCCATTGCGCTCGTCGCATCCGTTGCATCTGTTGCCGCCGCCACGTCGGCGTTCGCGCAGGAAGGTCCCGCGAAAGGCGACACATCCAAGAAGGTGATCGCGCTCGCGAACAGCTACGCGGGCAACTCGTGGCGTCAGGCCATGCTGCGCGACTGGCAGAGCGTCGGTGACGAAGCCGTGTCACGTCACCTCGTCGCCAAGGCGCCGAGCTTCACGACCACCGAGAACTCGGTAACGGAGCAGGCCCAGCAGATCCGCAATCTCGTGCTGCAGGGCGTCGACGCGATCGTGCTCGACGCATCGTCGCCGACCGCGCTCAACGGCGTGATCAAGGATGCCTGCAAGGCGGGCATCGTCGTGGTCGCAGTCGATCAGATCGCCACCGAATCGTGCGCATATCGCGTTTCGACGGACAACCGTTCGATGGGCGTAGCCGAAGTGGACTACCTGGCCAAGCGCCTCGGCGGCAAAGGGACGTTGCTCGAAGTGCGCGGCATGCCGGGCGGTTCGATCGATACGCAGATCCATGACGGTGCCATGAGCGAGCTGAAGAAATACCCGGGTCTGAAGATCGCCGGCTCGGTGTACGGCAAGTGGACGCAGACCGTCGCGCAGCGGGAAGTGTCGACGCTCCTGCCTACCCTGCCGAAAATCGACGCGGTCCTGACGCAGGGTGGCGACGGCTACGGAACAGCGCAGGCGTTCCTCGCTGGCGGCCGTCCGCTGCCGGTCATCATCATGGGCAATCGCCAGGATGAAGTGGCGTTCTGGAAGAAGCAGAGCGACGCCAACCACTACGAAACAATGTCGATTTCCAGCGCGCCTGGCATGGTGCAGATGGCATTCTGGGTCGCGCAGCAGGTGCTCGCGGGCAAGAAGGTGCCGAAGGACATCACCATTCCGTTGCTCGAACTGCATCAGAAGGATCTCGATTACTGGTACGCGCACATTCCCGAAGGCGGCGTGGCCACGGCTGCGTATCCGCAAGACTGGACGGTGCAGGCGATCGACGCGATCGGCGCGGGTAAGCCGCTGCCCGAAGTGCCGCTGGCCAAGTGACGCGAGCCGCATCATGACGCAGCAGACTTCGCCCCTCGTTCATCTCGACAAGGTGACGCGCAGTTTTGGGCCGGTGCAGGCGCTTCGAGGCGTGAGCCTCCGCGTCGATCCCGGCGAGTGCATCGGTCTGGTCGGCCATAACGGCGCCGGCAAATCGACGCTGATGAACGTGCTCTTCGGGCTGCTCGCTATCGATGGCGGCGAGTATCGCTTCGCGGGCGAGCCGTGTTCGCCGGCTTCGCTGGCGGACGCGGGCATCGCTTGCGTGTCGCAGGAGATCGTGCTCGCGGCCAACTTGAGCGTCACGGAGAC
This sequence comes from Caballeronia sp., assembly GCF_049581465.1. Lineage (GTDB taxonomy): Bacteria > Pseudomonadota > Gammaproteobacteria > Burkholderiales > Burkholderiaceae > Caballeronia. The sequence goes on from NZ_JBAUSA010001347.1 coordinate 1,633, forward strand.
GGCCTGTCTGCTGCGGCGCGATCTCAAGGGCTGGGGCTGGGGCTGGCGCTCGCGCGCCGCGCGCCTTCTCGTCGGCACGCTCGACGAGATCTTTCCCGGCCATGGCATCGCCGGCAACGATCTGATCGGCGATCTGCCGATCGGCAAGCGGCAGATGATCGAAATCGCCCGCGCGTTCACCGTGCCGGGGCTGCGGCTCGTGATTCTCGACGAGCCGACCTCGTCGCTCGACGCGAGCGCGGCGTCCCAGTTGCTCGACTACGTCGCCCGCAAGCGCGAGGCCGGCCTCGCAGTCGTGCTCATCACGCACATTCTCGGCGAGATCCTGCAGGCGTCGAGCCGCGTGGTCGTGATGCGCGACGGGCAGATCGTCATGGACCGCGCGGCACCGGGTTTGACGCGCCACGATCTGGTCGAGGCGATGGGGCAGCACACC
>NZ_JBAUSA010001348.1:0-4757 GCF_049581465.1 Caballeronia sp.
GTGATGTCCCACGAAGAGTGTCTGGTTGGCCTGATGATCAAGGACGCAACGCTGTTTCCGTCGCCACTGAACTATGCGGCGACGTGGAATCCGCGTCTGGTCGGAGAGGTCGGGGAAATCATTGGCGAGCAGGCGCGCTCGATCGGTTGCCATCAAGGTCTCGCGCCTGTGCTGGACGTGTCGCGCGATCCCCGCTGGGGACGCACGGAAGAGACGCTCGGCGAAGATCCGTATCTGGTCGGCGTGCTCGCATCTCGCTACGTCAAGGGGGTGCAAGGAGAACGGCGTGACGTGCTCGCGACGCTCAAGCATTTTGTCGCGCATTCGGCAAGCGAAGGCGCGCGCAACCACGCGCCCGTTCACGTCGGCCCGCGCGAGCTCAACGACGTCTTCATGCTGCCGTTCGAGATGGCGGTCAAGCTTGCGAATGCCGGTTCCATCATGCCGGCCTACCACGATATAGATGGCGTGCCCTGCCATGCGGACCGCAAGTTGCTTCACGAGACCCTGCGCGAAAAGTGGGGCTTCGACGGGTTGATTGTCGCGGACTATGCAGCCGTGGATTTGCTCTACAGTCATCACGGCATCGCACGCGACAGCGCAGCGGCGGCAGCACTGGCGTTCAATGCCGGACTCGACATCGAGTTGCCCGGACACGAATGCGCGCTGCACCTGAAAGAAGCGCTGGAACGCGGTGAGATCAGCGCGGAGACAATCGACGCCGCTGTATCGCGAGTGTTGCGCATGAAGTTCCGTATCGGCCTGTTCGAAAATCCCTATGCCGATCCGGACCGGGTCGATCTGCGAAGCGAAGCGGCCGGCGACGCCGCATACCAGGTGGCTCTCGAATCGGCCGTACTCCTGCGCAATGAAGGCGGCGTGTTGCCACTGGACGTCAAAGGGGCCGTCAACGGCAAGGTCGCGGTCATCGGACCGACCGCCGACGATCCGTTGGCGCTGTTGGCAGGCTACAGTTTCCCGGTGCACCTGATCAATGCCGGCGAGCAGTCGGGCGCGTCGATGGAGACGCCGCTGCAGACGCTGCGCTCGTTGCTCGGTGAGGAGCGGGTTATCTATGCGCGCGGCTGCGACATCATTACGGAGCGGCGTGCGGGCGCGCCGGTGTTTCCCGGCGACGTGTCGCTCGAGGTCATGGCAGATGCAAACCGCGACAACCTGATCAGCCAGGACACAGGACGCATCGCGGCTGCCGTCGATGCAGCGCGCCAGGCCACCGTCGCGCTCGTCTTCGTCGGCGATCTGGCAGGGCTGTTCCAGTCCGGCACGGTGGGCGAAGGCTCGGACACCGATAGCCTGAGTCTTCCCGGCGTGCAGCAGGCATTGCTTGCTGCCGTAGTGGATAGCGGCACGCCGACGGTGGTCGTCATGACCGGCGGCCGTCCGTATAACCTGGGGGGTCTGGAGGACCGGATCGCCGCGCTGGTCATGGCCTTCGCGCCGGGCGAGCGGGGCGCCGAAGCACTCGGCGATCTTCTGGTGGGCCGCGCGAATTTCACGGGCCGCCTGCCGCTGTCCGTGCCGAAGAGTGCAGGAGCCGTCCCTTATACGTACAATCACCGGCTGAAGAGCGCGGGCACCCCGGTCGCCTACCATTTTGGTTCCCGCTACCCGTTCGGTTTTGGACTGAGCTATACCCAGTTCCGCTACGCGAGTCTGAGCGTCGCGCGGCGTGAAGCGCCGATCGGGGACGGGACCTTCGAATTTACCTTCACGGTCGAGAACGTCGGTCCGCGCGAAGGGTGCGAAATCGTACAGATTTATGTGCGCGACAGGCTTGCGTCGTCGTCGAGGCCCGTGCGTGAATTGAAGGCCTTCGCACGGGTGCCGCTGGCGGCTGATGCCACGGCTCGGGTTCGCGTGAAGATTCCGGTCGATATGCTCAATTTCACCGATGAGCGAGGGGAGCGCATCGTTGAGGCGGGCGAATTCGATCTGATGGTTGGAAGTTCGAGTCGCAACATCCTCCTGAGTGACACGCTGATTGTCACGGGGGACGCCGTGAGAACACTCGAACGCGACTGGCGCATGTTGAGCGAAGTCGAGATACTGCCGTAACTGGATTGTCGGGGGCGCGCCAGCCGAAAACGGCAGGACGCCCTGTATTTGTTCTCATACTCGTAACAAGTGGACTATCGAATGTCGTACGCAATCTATCCTAGCCTCTCTGGAAAAACCGTTGTTATCACGGGTGGTGGCAGCGGCATCGGCGCCGCGATGGTCGAGGCATTCGCACGGCAAGGTGCGCGGGTTTTTTTCCTTGATGTCGCGGTCGAGGATTCGCTCGCGTTGCAGGAATCGCTGCGCGACGCGAGCCATCCGCCATTGTTTCGACGCTGCGATCTGCGCAGCGCCGACGCGATACAAAGCACCTTTTCCGAAATCGTCGATATCGCCGGACCGATTGAAGTCCTGGTCAACAATGCAGGCAATGACGAGCGGCACGAAATTGACGCAGTCACGCCGACGTATTGGGACGACCGCATAGCAGTTAACCTGAAGCACTATTTCTTTTGCGCTCAGGCCGCAGCGGCCGGCATGCGCAAGAACGGTCGGGGTGTGGTCCTTAACCTGGGCTCGATCTCCTGGCATCTGGCCTTGCCAAACCTCTCCCTGTATATGAGCGCGAAGGCCGGCATTGAGGGGCTGACGCGCGGACTCGCGCGCGACCTCGGAGAGGCCGGCATACGCGTGAACTGCATTATCCCGGGGGCGGTCAGGACGCCCCGTCAGATGCAACTCTGGCAATCACCTGAGAGCGAAGCCAAGGTCGTCGCGAGCCAATGTCTACGCTTGCGTATCGAACCCGAGCACGTCGCCCGGATGGCGCTGTTTCTCGCGTCCGACGACGCGGCCCGTTGCTCTGGCCGCGACTATTTCGTCGACGCCGGGTGGTACGGCGAATGAAAACCAGCACCCCTGTCTGCGTATGGCCGGTCGGCGCCGAACTAGCGGAAGGTCCCCTGTGGCAGGCGGAGGAGAACGCGGTCTACTTCGTCGACATCAAGGGCCGCAATATCCATCGTCTGTCGATTGCCACGGGACTGAAAGAGACGTGGCCGGCGCCCGCGCAGCCCGGCTTTGTCGCGCCGCTTGGCGACGGTCGCTTCGTCTGTGGCCTGCCGGACGGTCTGTACCGGTTCGACGCTGGGACCGGCCAATTCAGCATACTGAAGGAGGTCGAAGCGCACCTGCCAGGCAACCGGCTCAATGATGGATTCGTCGACGCCAGCGGTCACCTGTGGTTCGGGTCAATGGACGACGCCGAGGAGCAGCCGACCGGCTCGCTGTATCGTGCGAGCAATGACGGTGAGTTGGCGGTTCAGGACAGTGGATATGTGATCACGAACGGACCGGCGATGAGCCCGGACGGTCGCACGCTCTACCACAACGACACTTTGCGGCGCGTAGTGTATGCATTCGAAGTGAGTGAAGACGGCACGTTGTCGGGCAAACGCACGTTCGCCTCCATTACCGGCGACGGTTATCCGGATGGAATGGCGGTCGATGCCGACGGCTTCGTATGGGTTGCGCTTTTTGGCGGATGGCGTATCGAACGGTTCTCGCCCGACGGCAAGTTCGTGGAACAGGTGCCGTTTCCTTGCGCCAATATTACGAAGCTTGCATTTGGCGGAGACGATCTACGGACTGCTTACGTCTCGACAGCATGGAAGGGTCTGTCGCAGGAAGAGCGTCTGAAGCAGCCGCTTGCCGGCGGATTGTTTTCGTTTCGCTCGCCGACGCCCGGTCAGCCCCAGGCGCATTGCACCAAGGGCTTCTCGCAATAACGGTCCTGACGCGCAGGCCGCTCGTCCGATGTTTGTTCCGGACGAGCGTGCCTCGCGTCAGGTATTCGATTACGTCGATTACGCGACGCGTCCGTAGGACCTCACTGCCCACGGGTAAGCCAATTGTCGACCCCCGTGACGCCGGCGACACTCGTCGCGGCTCTCTGGGCCTTCCCGACTTGGTCGAACCCGTTGTCAACCCATCCAACGAGGGTTACCTGGCCGGATCGGGTCAGGACCATGACGTGAGACATGTTCACGCCACCCAGCGCCTCCGCTTTGCGTACCTGGTAGGCAAGCTGGCCGTCGTCGGCGTGCGCCGCGGGAATCATCGAACAAGAAAACGCCACTGCGAGAATCGAAGCAAGTGCAGCTTTCATACAACCTCCATGCAGACAAGGGAACGTGCCGGGATTTCCGGCGCCCGCACAGACGAAAGAGACGCGTGGTCGGTGCGTAGTAGTACGTCATACCAATTCAATTAGAGGCCGCTGACGAAGTGGCCGCAGGCCCGTGTTTTTGGCAGCGGTCCGGACCGACGTTGACGTGACTTATTAACAGGGTAGAACAAAATAAAATAAAACATAGGGAGATGCCCTGACGACCGCCACCGCGACTTGCGCGCGTGCGCAGAGCAGAACCCGCGACTGGCACGCCCTTTGCCGCAGTCGAAAAGCACCCGCAATTGACAGAAGAAACAACGCCCCGACCTCCGTGAAAAGGTCGGGGCGTTCTGTTTGTGTTTCTTGTGTTTCTTAAGCTCAGCAGCCGCGTCTTCAGTCGCTGGCGTGTCCTAGCATGTTCTTCGGAATCAGCAGGATGAGCCCACAACTCACAAGCAGGCACGCACCCAGCGCGTAAGTGCCGTTGTTGATGTTGCCGGTCCACTGCTTGGCCACCCCGGTAATCATCGAGCCCGTAAAACCGGAGAGATTGCCGACCGAGTTGATG
>NZ_JBAUSA010001349.1:0-6891 GCF_049581465.1 Caballeronia sp.
CCCACTTTCAGTGAGGCAATGCAGTACGAACAATGATATCAGTGCATGGCGGCTCATGCGAATGCAGTTGGATTCGACGGCACACTGACACAATGCCTGACGTAAAGGTTGTGAGCCGCCGGCCCCAGATTGGCGACCATCCTCTGCGAGCAAGTTAGTTGGAGCTATAAATTAGTCGTTCTATCATGGTTGGTTCACGCCGTTTGCACGACCTGTCAGTAAGTATGATGAATACCCGAAAGATTTTGATGATTATTGGAGGGATCCTGCTCGGAGCAGCAGGGACCACGTACTTGACGCTCCTTCTGGAGGACCGCCGCTCAGTGGCAGAAGTCACCGCCGCCATGGATGAATCCGCACGCCCTCCCGTCGTCGATTCGCGCGTCGGCGATCACGTGACGCAAGGCAGCATCAGCCCGTCGAAGCCGTCCGGCGCAATCACGCAAAGCACTGCCATCGCGCAGGAGCCGGTGGTTACCGCTCCGGTTCTGGCAGCAGCACCTGCACCCGTGGCGGCCGGGCCCGCATCCAGTCCGGCCGCCACACAAGTCAATGAGCAACGGAAACCGGAGGCACAACCGAAGCAGGCGCCGTCGACGGCAGTCGCGTCGGTGAACCTGCAGGACTCGAGTGCGCCGAAGGTGGTTCCGGCGCAACGCGCCCTGCGTGGACGAGACGGTCTGGACCGTCGCGCGATAACGACTCGAGGCGCGACACCGGAAACGGACGAACTGGTTAGGGAATCGGCGAAGCTCGATCCATCGTTGCCTCCGCCGGATATGTCGGCCGCTCGCGCCGCCATGGACCCACGTAGCGCCAAGCCACACGCGGGCTCGAATCCGGTCGCGGCCGCGATGACGGATCAGCTCGTCAGGGATTCGGCGAAGCTCGATCCTTCGCTGCCGCCGCCCAAGTAACCGACTTCTCCGGGAGCACGTGCGGCTGCATGAACTCCCCCGGCACTTGAGCACCGGGCTCGCGCTTGGTGTAAGGCGCCCGAAGCAAGTGAATTGGCGATCGCCGTCTACAGTTGAGCACTGTGGAATGACCGCTATCAGGGAAGTTGGCCGGCTCCTCAGGGTCGTGTGCCGTCGATCGACGGCAGGCAGTGACCGGCCACAAATGGACACTCACAATTTTAGAAACACGCCTGGATCGTACGGAAACCGGCGCGCGACTGCGTTCTGAATCGGACCCGCGGTGTCTTGCTTCCCGCGCTACATGCTGTTGCGTTCCGCATGCAGCGGCTCGACATATGCCGCGCTCCTTAGCGAAGTGCAGCCGCTACCGCCTCGTCAATCTGCAGCGCAAAGCGCGCCTCGACATTGGGCACCGTGTAGCCAATTGACAGTTCCAGATACGCGTCGCCAAGCACCAACTGAACGAATGTCGCTGCGCGCGATGCCGCAGTCGATTTGTCAAATCGCTTTCGCAGAATTTTTGCGGCGAAGGCACGCACGACCGTTGCACCATTTTCGTAAAACACTTGGCCTAGTTCCGGGAGACGCTCGGCCTCAGCAACGATGGCGCGGTAAAGCCGCAGATTATCCAGCGTAATAAGGCTTCGTGCCAGCAACCAGCCCAACTCGCGCAACTCGACTTCGGGTGCGCCATCGGTTTGCTCGCCCTGAGCGCTGGCAAGCAGCGCGCCCACCTGAGCGCACATGTCGCTGACCAGACCAACGAAAAGTGCCTCCTTCGACTTGAAGTGGCGGTAGACCGTCTGTTTGCCGACGCCAGCGGCCGCGGCGACATCGTCCATCGTTGCCAGGCCGAAACCCTGGCTTAAAAAAACGGTTTTCGCGCCGTCGAGGATCGCGGACCGCTTACGGCGTTGCATCGGGCTCAGGTCGGGGAGAGGGGACGTGTTCATGCCAGATAAATAACAGATCGTCGAGTAGTTGACAAGACTACTCAGTCTCGTTTAGATTTGTCAGAACGAGACCGATTAGTCTCGTTGGTCTGACTTATCAACTTCGCAGGCAATCATCGAGGAGAACGCGATGGAACTATTCATTACGGGTGGTACGGGCTACATCGGGCAAGCGGTCGCGCGCAAGGCAATCAGCCTAGGCCATCAGGTGACGGCGCTGGTGCGCGACGACAAGTCGGCGGCCGCGAGCGCGCTGGCAAGTCTCGGCGTGAAACTGCACGGCGGCGACTTGCGTGAGCCACAGTCTTTCGCTGCGACTGCCGGTGCCGCTGATGGCGTGGTGCACATGGCGTCGACCAACGATGCTTCCGCCGCTGCTGCTGACGAGGCCGCGGCTCTAGCGATGCTTTCGCATTTGCGTCCGGGCGCGGCGTTTGTCTATACGTCGGGCATTTGGGTCTACGGCAATACGGAGGGCGAGCCCGCGACTGAAGCATCGGCGCTGAACCCGACACCACTTGTCGCCTGGCGTCCCGCAGTGGAGCAACACGTGCTGGCGCTGGCAGCACGCCGCTCGATTGCCGCGGTGATCCTCAGGCCGGCGATGGTGCACGGCTACGGCGGCGGCATCTTCGGCATGCTTGCCGGCATGGTCCGTCAGACCGGCAGTGTGAGGGTCGTCGGCGATGGTGGCAACCACTGGGCTGCCGTTCACGTCGACGATCTCGCCACGGCCTACCTGAGCGCGGTGGAGCGGGCGGCAAGTGGGGACGGTCGAGTCGCGGGACAGATCTTCAACGTGGTCGCGGAAGATGCCGTTGCCGTTGCCGAAATGGGTGAAGCGATTCGGGCCTCGGTCGGCGCCGATCGCGTCGAACCCTGGCCGCTCGACGATGCTCGCAAATCGCTTGGACTGTTCGCTGACGCACTGGCGCTCGACCAGACGGTAAGCGGCCAGCATGCCCGGGAAGTTCTTGCGTGGGAACCCCACGGCCCCGGCCTGATCGCGGACCTCTCTGTGCAGAAGCACTATCAGCCAAGCAGCGGAGCATGACGGTGGCGCTAAACACTGCATCTTTCGAATCGATTCTCGCGACGATCGTAGCGGTTCTGTTCGCGGTTGCTGGGGTGGTCAATCTCGCAGGACGCGGCGCAGTGAAGCGCGACTTCGCACGCTGGGGTTATCCGGCATGGTTTCGATTGCTCTGTGGCGCTCTCGAGTGGCTCAGTGCAGCACTTCTTCTTGGACAACAGACCAGAGTTTTAGGCCTAACGCTGGCCGGTGCGATCATGATTGGCGCGCTCTTCACATTGCTACGAAATCGGGAGCCATTCCAGCATCTCGCCCCGGCGCTGATCTTCTCGGCTCTCGTTGTGGTTACGGTGGCGCTCCGCGGTTGATTGATCTTGTCAGGCCCGGGGATTGCTGCGATCAGCCCGTCAACATCGAATGAATAGATCGGGTCGAAGATCACGAAGATAACAACGGGTTCTTCAGGGGAGGAGATGAAAAAATCTTTGGCTATCTGCGTGGGCGTGGGGGGCTTGCTTTGCCTATCGGGCGGTGCGTCCGCGCAGCAAACTGCGTTCACCAACTCGCCTGTCTATGTGTTTGCGGGGCCCGCACCGGATTATCCGGTTGTGTCGCAGCTGCCGCAGGGACTTCAAGTAACGGTGTACGGTTGCGTGGCCGGCTATTCCTGGTGCGATGTAGCCGTACCGAACCTGCGTGGCTGGATTGACGCTTCCACACTCAGCTATCCGTATCAGGGGGCCAATGTGCCCATCCTGACTTATGGCGCGGCCATCGGCCTACCGATCGTCACGTTTTCCGTGGGCCCTTACTGGGGCAGCTATTATCGCGGACAACCGTGGTATCACGATCAGGGGCGATGGATCAATCATGCGCCGCCTCGTCCGGGCCCGGGTCCTGGTTACGGGCATCCGCCGCCGCAGCCGTATGCCGGGCATCCTCCAGCGCCGCCACGCGGCAATGAAGGCTACGCAGGCAGGCCGCCCGGGGCGCCGCAAGGCAACTACGGCCATCCAGCTGGATCCGGTGTGACTCACGAGCAGGCTACGCCCGGGCATCGCGGTGGCGAAGACGATCATGGCCATCCGCCGCCACAATAGGCCGCTAGCAAGGCAAGAAGCTCAGCCAATCCCGTGGTCCGCAAGAGCGTCAAGCGTTGCGGCCAGGGAAGCGCGGTGAGCTGACACTCTACGGTTCCTTGATAGCTGCGGAGGGCGCGCCACTTTGGCGTTTCTCCTTCCGTGCCGACAGGCGTTCGCAAGGATCGCGGAGCCTTCAGCCCCTGCGTTTTCGGCTTTCCCTGGACTCGAGCCCCGTCTCCAGCTCAGCGCCCGCGTCGCACCGGCGCGTCTCCGGACGCCGAGGTCTAGTTGGTCGGGCAGCCCTTGCCTCATAGTACGCAAAACGCCATGATTGGCGGGACCTCAGAAGTTCGCATATGTGCGCGTTAGCCGCGCCCTGGAAAAACGTGTATTTGCTCCGTCGGAGGAAATCGTGGACTGGAAGTTCTGGAACAAAGCGAGCACCCCTGCTCCCGGCACGTCCGAATGGCCAACCGACACCTATGAGGCGTTGCGGCGTCTGCTTGGCATGCTGATGCGAGCAGACACGCCGCCTTTTTCGAGCTGGAACGCACCGGGCGTCGTGTTCGCGCCCAACGTTGAGAACCCTGCACAGAGTGCGACCAAAGGCTATCAACTCGCCCTCTGGTTCTGGGTCTTTGCAGAAAAGCACGGGGTGGTCGCCGCGAGAATGGCTCGCGACACGTTTTGCCTGCTCGCGGACGAGGTCCAACCTTCAACGGGGGACGTTCTCGACAATCTGATAGAACTTGAGAACCGGTTGATCCAGTCATTCGACGCGACACCGATTGAACAACGCAGCTTTGTGCAAAGTGGCCAGGCTGTGGAGCTGCCCATGGAGTTTTTTCTGGCAACAGGCTTCCTGCTTCAGGCCCCTGACTCGCCTTACTATGGTCGCTCGAGTGTGGATTTTGAGGGCAACGACATCAAGCTCGCGAGTTGCCTTCGCAGTGCCACTGAGCAGGCGCTGCCGCTTTTCAAACCGATGGTACAGGCTATCGAAGGCTTTGACGCCCGCGCCCTGCCTCGGTGGAAATGGAGCGCGTCGCCTGGCGCCATGGAGCGGCATCTGCAGCGCCGCTATAACAATCCCCTGTTTCCCTTGCATCGCCAGGTTGTCACCTCAAGCGACGTCTATGAAGCGCGTGTCGCGGATTATCAAGCGCTCGCCGACATTCGCGTGGAGCTCGCTGAGCTCGCCCGGGAGTTTTACGGACTCACAGAGTTGCCCGTTGACTGGCACCCCCTTCTCAATGGCCTGAGGGAGCGGCTGGATAAGCTAGAAGAGTATCGTCTGATGGCGGGGGGCGAAAACGAGTCGCTCGGAGGTGCAATTGCCGAACTGCGCGACAAGGTCATGGAAATTTGGCGCTCTGCGCTTCACAATAATGCCCACCAGCTTGCCACGCTCGAGGAGGCCGAGACCGTTCAGCGGGAACGCCGTGCTGCACTATATGCAACCGACTGGATGCGCCAGCTACGCAGTCACGCCTCGCCGATACCGCCGCAAGAAGTCGTCGCAGCACTCTTGAGCGACACGCCGACAGAAATTGAAAGAGCGGTTGCCGCACTGCAGGCTGAGTCACAACTGCACAGCACGCTCGAAAACTGCCGCTCGTATGCACACAGGCTGGTGGCAGAAGTCCGCGCGGCTGGTCATACCCTTCCCGATATTGACGAAAAGTTGCGCATCCTCGGCGAAAACTATCACTGAGGGGGTCGGCTTCGCTGGCAATTGCGGGCGCCAAATCAGGCAATGCAGCAAGCCATTCGAGATCGATGGCTCGCCGCTACGATTTTCTCGTATGCCAGACAAAAAAAGCCGGCGCTTGGCCGGTAATGCCGTTCAGTGCAAACCGAAGCAGTTGAGTTGTACGCGCCGTCACTCGCCTGCAGGCGCCCATGGTTATGGCGGCCGATCTGTGCGGGAGCACACATTCAATTGAATCGCGCGAATCGCGAGCCGCCGAGATTCGTACCTTGGGTACCGGCCGCAAAAAGCGCCAACGCTGCACGGCATGTTGTTGTGTTACTTTGTCTTCGAGCGGGCCACTGTAATTGTCGCGGCGATGATGATCCCTCCTCGCATTACCGCCCGGAGGAACGACCCGAATGTATGCCTTGCGTTCCTGTTTAACCTGACGAACCGAGGGCGCGCGACCGATGAACGCATATCTGATCAATCTCTACGCAAGCCGTCACCGAGGTTGACGGCGGCGATATCGATTCGCTTGATCCCGTATAAGGCTGCTCGATAGCGACTTCGTCGAGAGCTACGGGCTGATCAAAAGCGGCGGCGATTGTCTGTACGTCATGGAATCCGGCTATTACGGCCGACAAGGCGACGCTGTCATTAGGCCGGTAGCAATGCGACCGGCTCGCGGTCTGCTAGGCTGGGAGTGAATCAATGGAAAAAATGTACTCGTACAAAGGCTTTGAGATCACCGTGAAGCTTGAGTCTGTGCGGGCTCTGTCAAGCGAATTCACATTTGGACCCCCGGTGGGGTACATAGCAGTGGTGAGTATCTGCACCGCGGACCCGAGAAGACCAGTAGGCCTACCGATTGCGCTCGTCACAGAAGGAAACCGCGTCTTCAGCACGGGGGACGACGCCTTGACGGCAGGATTTAACGCAGCAAAGCGTGTGATAGACGACAGAGTTGCCCCTTGACGGCGTTCTCATCTGCGGTCAGTCGTACAACTGAATGAATCATCTGCCGCCGGCACTCCTCGCTGAGCTTCGCATGCTTCGGATGCAAATGTGGCGCCTGACGCTGAACGAATCTCACGATTGGCGCTCAGCCGGCCCGGATCTCGTTTTCAAGGGCTTCGTTTCGCTCGAAAGCCGAGACGCTGCGAAGCGTGGTCTCACAAATCGTCGTCAATGCCTCACGCGTCAGAAA
>NZ_JBAUSA010001350.1:0-1806 GCF_049581465.1 Caballeronia sp.
TTGTTCACCCTGGTGAGGCCAGTCACGGCGACCTGGGGATGATCCTGCCGCAAGACGTGGTGCTCGCCCTGTCCAACTCCGGCGAAACGGACGAAATTCTCTTTATCCTGCCGGTGATCAAACGCCAGGGCATTCCCCTGATTGCGATTACCGGCAACCCGGATTCCTCCCTGGCCGATCAGGCCGACGTGCACCTGGATGCCGGCATTTCCGCCGAGGCCTGCCCGCTGGGCCTAGCGCCCACCGCCAGCACCACTGCCGCCCTGGTCATGGGCGACGCCCTGGCGATCGCGTTGCTGGAAGCACGCGGGTTTACCTCTGAGGACTTCGCGCGTTCACATCCAGCTGGAAGCCTGGGCCGCCGTCTGCTGCTGCATATCAGCGACGTGATGCATACGGGCACCGGCATACCGATGATCTCCCCCGACGCTAGCCTCACCCAAGCCTTGATGGAAATGACCCACAAACACCTGGGTATGACCGCCGTCGTTGACAACGAACAGCACCTGCTGGGCGTTTTCACCGACGGCGACTTGCGTCGCGCACTGGACGACGATGGCGTCGATCTGCGCAACGCCAAGGTCAGCGACCTGATGACCCGTGGTCCCAAGGTCATTAGCGCCGACAAGCTGGCCATCGAAGCGGCACAGCTGATGGAGAAATACCAGATTCACGCCCTACTGGTGGTTGATGACGCACAACGCGTGGTCGGCGCACTGAACATCCACGATCTGCTGCGCGCCCGCGTCGTCTGACGGAAAGCTCATGGAATATCTTGCCAACCTGCCCGCCGAAGTACTGGCACGCGCCGCCAAGATCCGTCTGGCAGCGTTCGATGTCGATGGCACGCTTACCGATGGTCGCCTCTGGTACACCGAAAGCGGACACGAAACCAAGGTGTTTCACGTGCACGACGGCCTAGGCCTGAAAAGGCTGCAAGCCCACGGGGTGCACGTAGCCATCATCAGCGCACGCATCAGCCACCCGGTTGCACTGCGCGCGGAAGAACTGGATATCGCCCACGTCTATCAAGGACAAAACGACAAGCGCGAATGCATGATGCAAATTCTCGAAGCCCTGCATTTGCAGCCCGACGAGATCGCTTTTGTGGGTGACGATCTGCCGGATATAGCGGTCATGCGTATGGCCGGACTGGCGGTGGCGGTTGCCAACGCCCATCCGTGGGTCACCGAGCAAGCGCATTGGCAAACCAGCCTCCGCGGCGGCCACGGTGCGGTGCGCGAAGTATGCGATCTCATTTTGCACGCGAAGGGCAAGACGTCCGCGGAACAGGAGCACTGGCGGTGAGTTTTCGCCAATACATCCGCGACAACCGCATTACGGTAGCGATTGTTTTTCTCGCCATCGCCGCACCTGCGAGCTGGATCCTGGACCGCTGGGTCGAGGGCGGTGCTCCGGTTAACGACTTCGTCGGACCGCCCATTTCCGATTACGTCCTCTACAACTCCAAAGTGTGGAGTTACGACGTTGATGGCCTGTTGAACTTCACCATGACCGCGCCGCGCATGGATCGTCGCACGAGCGACGAGTCGCTTTACATCAATGCGCCGGTCTTCGACATCACCGCCAAAAAACCCGGCGTACCGGACTGGCAAGGCAACGCCCCCTACGGCTGGGTCAACAAATCAGGCACCCTGATGCGACTGGACGGCGCGGTCTACATGTACCGCCCTGCCTACGCCCTGGGTCCCATGGCAACATTGCATACCTCGGACGTCACCGGCTGGCCGAAAGAAAACCGCATGGAAACGGCGGCGCCAGCGACAATGACGCATGGTCAAAGCG
>NZ_JBAUSA010001351.1:0-2726 GCF_049581465.1 Caballeronia sp.
GGAATCTTCCATGGGCGTAGACCTTACCAATCAAAATCCAGAGATGGATTCCATTATAGGTTTTGACGTCCTTTTATGAGTTAAGGGAAATTAACTCAATCATTCAGAATGATTAAACATTCAGTGGGTCCCTCATAGGCCAAATTTCCGATGGCCGGAGCGTCATCCGCTGCGCAGGACGGGCTGTCAGATTCGCCATGGCGGGAGGGGTCTGAAGCGCCCTTGCAAGTACCGCATAAAATCCCGAGTTCTTCTCGCCAAGCCGGATCGGTTGTGCGTCAGGGCAATAACGTTGGCGTCGGGCGCCTTCCATGAGGGTAGCAGCTTCACCAGCGTTCCTTGCCGAATGTCATCCGCGACATCCCATTCGGAACGAAAGATGATGCCTCGCCCCTCGCAAGCCCAGCGGCGAATCACATCACCATCGTTACAACTGAGCTTCGACACAACCCTGACGCTGCGACTGATTTTGCCTTTGCTCAAATGCCACAAGGATACGTCTTCATTGTTCTCGCGAAGGACGATGCATGGGAGTCGAGCCAGATCGTCGGGCGCACCCGGACTACCGAAACGTTTGACGAAGGCAGGTGAGGCGCAGACGAATCTCGCGTTGGGTGCAATTGCATGGCCGACAAGGTTGGATGCACGCAATTCACCGATATGCACCACGACATCGAAACGGTCGGCTGCTTCGGTCAGTGGCTGGTCGGACAGCGTCAGCGCCACATCGACGTCGGGATTTTCTTGCTGGAAATCTGCGATGACCGAGGCGAGATACCGACGGCCGAAACCGAGCGGTGCATTGACCTTCAACGTGCCGACCAGACCTCCATGGCGAATTCGCAGGTCTTCCAGCAGTGCGTCGAATTGCTGGATCAACTCCAGTCCGCGCAGGCACAGCAGCGCGCCCTCCTCCGTAAATACCAGCTTGCGTGCGGTTCTATCGAGCAGCCTGGTACCCAGTTTCCTTTCGAGTTGTTGCAGGCGCTGGGATACCGCAGAGGGCGTGAGGCCAAGCTTGCGTGCGGTAGCGATCAGGCTTCCGTTTTGCTGGATTGCAAGGACAAAACGGATGTCGGCAGAATCGGTCATTTCGGCGCCGTTAAGTTTGTGAGGTAGAGAAGTTATGTTGTTCGACTGAATCGATCAAGTACCTTCGCGACATCGTGCTGTTTTCCAGTATCGAAAACAAGGATGACCTATGTCGAGTCGCCTGACGGTCTGGATATTGTCAGAGCGCAATCTGTCCCCCTTCCGACGAGACCTGGACGATCCGGCCGCCGCCCTGGCGGCGCAGGTGGGGCAGTGCGGCACGGATAACCTGGATCGATCCGGTGAGATTGGTGGCGATCTGGCGGTCGATCTGTTCATCAGTCACCCAGCGTTGCGACGACCCGATCGCCACGTTGCAGTAAGCGTTCGGCGAGTAGCCGGCCCAGGCCCGATGACGTGCAGGTGATAAGCCAAGTCTTCGTCATGACGTATCTCTCCATAAAGTGGACGGAATGGCATTGCATGATGACCAGTCTAGTTACCCGTCATTGGTGCGAGAAGCGCCTATAGTGCGTATGACCCCGTGAAAATTCGCCACCAATGACCAAGCCGACACTTGCCGATCTCACTGCTTTTTCCACTGTCGCCGCGTATCGAAGTTTCCGCCGTGCTGCCGATTCACTCGGCGTCTCGCGCTCCTCGCTCAGTCACGCCGTGCTCGCATTGGAGCGTGAATTGGGCGTACGCCTGCTCAATCGCACGACGCGTAGCGTAGCGCCGACAGAAGCTGGCGTTGCATTGCTCGCGCGGCTTACCCCCGTGCTCCGCGATCTTGACTCGACACTGGATGCTGTCGCCGATGTGCGGGGCAATCCGAGCGGCACGCTCAGGATCAGCGCCAATGAGAGTGCCGTGAGGCTATTGTTGAAAACGGTGGTACCGCATTTCCTGAAGCGCTTCCCCGGCATGGCGCTCGATCTGGTGGCAGAAGGACGGCTCGTCGATATCGTGGAGCAAGGTTTCGATGCCGGAGTACGGCTTGGCGAGTCGATCCCGCGCGACATGGTGGCAGTGCGGATCAGCGATGATCTTCGCTTTGTGGTCGTTGCCGCGCCTTCATATCTCGCGGGACGAACACCGCTCACCACGCCCGACGACCTTCGTAGCCACGACTGCATTCGCCAACGGCTGCCGAGCGGTAAGCGCTACCGCTGGGAGTTCCGCAAGCACGGGCAGGAAGTGGCGATCGATGTTCCCGGTGTGCTGACGCTGGATCACATCGGGCTGATGGTTGAGGCCGCGTCCGACGGTTTGGGCCTCGCGTATGTACCGGAGTCCACGGCCCGCGACAGGCTGGACGACGGTCGGCTGGTCACCGTATTGGAAGACTGGTGCCCGTTCATCCCGGGGCTCTCCCTGTACTATCCCGGGCATCGCCACGTGCCTGCGGGGCTGCGGGCGTTCATAGACGTGCTTAGGGAGGTCAACCACTTGGAGGTTAACCACTTACGCACGTAAATCAACCCTTTAGGATTCCTTTATATCTGTGAGCCTGAGCGCTTCAACCCTGCGGCGGCTTGACGTCGAATGCAATCCGTCCTGCGGGCAGAAACGTGAGCGAGATGACAGCACCGCCCTTGACTTCCGGAAAATGCTGGCTTCCCGGCCCAGGCGCCGTCCACCCGCCATGGCACCAGCCGTTTGGACCTGCAAGCGCGGCGCCTTCATTGAGC
>NZ_JBAUSA010001352.1:0-3480 GCF_049581465.1 Caballeronia sp.
CTGATAGTGCGCCCACGTGGCCTGATGGGAACCCGGGAAGGCTAGACTCATGAAAACGACCATGCAGCAAAACGACGAGCCAGGATATTGAAAGGACTGGGTCTTACGCCCTGACTCCCGGGGCGTCGGGGCTGTTGAAGCTAGCCAACCCAATGTGCCTGCGTCACCGGCGTTGCCTGTACGTCAGAAGTCAGGCGAGGCAAGCTAGTGCAAATCCCGGGCGGCCCGTTTCCGGTGCACAATCTCGTCAAATTTGGATAGTCAAAGGACGGCGCGGTTTGCCGCGCAGTCATTTCACAAGTGCCCTTCATGTCATTTAGGTTCTCATTGCGTTTGCCCACAATGCATCCCAACAGTACGTTCATCAAGGGATTCATATCAAGGGGTTCGCTATGGAATACAGCACACTCGGCCGCTCGGGACTGCGCATTTCCCGTCTTTGTCTTGGCGCCATGACGTTCGGCACCGGTACCGGAATCTGGGGCGAAATTTCAGGCCTCGACCGTGCCCAGGCTGCACAGCTTGTCGCGATAGCCGTCGAGCGCGGTATCAACCTGATCGATACGGCTGACGCCTATTCGCAAGGGCAGTCTGAAGCGGTCGTCGGTCAGGTGCTGGCTGACCTTGGACTCGACGAGTCGCGCATGCTGGTAGCGACCAAAGTCCGGCTGCGCACAGGAGCCGGCCACAACGATGTCGGGCTCGGCCGCTCGCACATCATGCGGTCGGTGGAAACGAGTCTTCGGCGTATCGGCCGGGATCATATCGACCTGTTCCAATTGCACGACCGCGATGAACTTGTTCCGCTGGAAGAAACGCTTCGTGCGCTAGACGATCTTGTGAGGCAGGGCAAGGTGCGGCACATCGGCGTCTGCAACTTTAGCGCGGGTGACCTGGAGCGTGCACAGGGAATTGCCACTCGCACGCACTGGGCCCGCATCGTCGGCAATCAGGTTCACTATGCGCTGACGAGCCGCGACGTCGAGCATGAGATCGCGCCTGTGGCAAAGGCGAATGATGTTTCGCTTCTGGTGTGGAGTCCGCTCGCGGGCGGGTACCTGAGCGGTAAGTATACGCAGGGAAGCAGTGGCGAGACCGGGCGTCGATCCAAGCTGAATTTTCCGCCGATCGACCCCGCGAAGGCGGATCCAATCGTGCGCGTATTGCGCGACATCGCTACGGAATTAAACGCGTCGCCGGCTCAGGTGGCCTTGGCGTGGATTCTGGCGCGCCGTGAAGTCTGTTCGGTCATTGTAGGCGCGCGCACGCCCGACCAACTGAGCGCTAATCTCGACGCTCAGCAAATCGCGTTTAACGCGGCGCAGACCGAACGTTTGAATCAGGTTTCGCAGCCGCACCTGCCCTATCCGTACTGGATGCAGCAGTTCCACGACAAGGATCGAGTCGTGGTCTGATCGCTTGACCGGCGAGGACCTTGTCACGCTGCGATATTGATTTTCCGAAGAAACGCCAATACGTGATGGACGACCACGTCTGGCTTCTCTTGCTGGACCCAATGGCTCGCTCCTTCAATTAGATGCACTGCTGACAGGTTAGTACAAGCCCCTTCCTGCATCGCTTCAAAATCCCCGGGCTTCTGATAGAGGCCCCAGTCGCTCGAACCAGAGATGAAGCAGGCAGGGACATCGATCGTGCGACCAGCCCACGCCTGTAACTCCGTGAGAAAGCTCGGTATGGTTAGGCATCGATACCATTGGAGAGCCCCCTGGAAACCGGTACGCGAAAATTCCTGCACATAGATGGACAGCTCTGCGTCGGGAAGCCATTTGCAAAGCGCTATCTGTTCGGCGCTTGGCATCTCATCGGCGACCGTTTCCGGCATCGTCTGGTCAATACGCATGACGTAGTAGGTCGGCAGCTTTGCCAGTTCGGCCGCGGTGAAAGATGCGAGCGGATAGGGCTTATTCTTCGGCCAATCCGCGCTCTTCGCGTGATAGTAGGCACGAAGAAAAGCGTGAAGTCCCTGCTTCGCGTTCATCATGTCCGCATTGGCTTCGCGAGTGGAGTAGTACCACTGATAGTGCTTTCTGGGTGGCTCCAGTTGCGTCAGGTCGTGTAGGACCTTCGCTAATCCAGACGGTGCTTCGGCTTTTGCCTGATTCGATCCTGACAGCGTTGTTGCGTCGGCGGGCGTTGGCGGTACGCCGCCAAAGGGCGCGCTCATCAACACCACAGCGCGAAATATGTCGGGTCGTGTAAGGGCGCACCATGCGGCCACCGGCGAGCCGAAATCATGACCGATCACCGCTTCGACGGATGTATGCCCCGTGGCTCTTAGTAAGCCCAATGCATCTTCGACGAGATTTAAAATCCTGAACTCGTCGAGATGTTTATCGTCGCTATCGATAGAACCTGTCGTACGACCGTATCCCCGCTGGTCCGGCGCTAGCACGTGATACCCGGCAGCCGCGAGTGGAAGCATCACCTTGCGCCAGCTATAAGCCAGTTCCGGGAAACCGTGAAGCAAAAGCACGCAAGGCCGATCCGGCGTCTCATAACCGGCCTCTAGCACATGCATGACCAACCCGTTGTCATTATTGACGAAGCGAGACCGGATTCCCGGGGGTAGGGGCAAATCGATGAGATGTCGAGTCATACGGTTCCCAAAAAATATGAACTTTTGATGCTTCGAAGTGTTGTCGTTCGCGCGGCGGGCAAACGCATCCGTTATCCCCGCCGTACGAGTACCCGTTGTCCGACACTAGCGATTCCAGTCGACTCACCACGATATCCGTACAGCATGACTAATCCGCCGATCGCCACCATTGCAGCCGCACAGTAAAGGCCCGCTGAGAGGCTTCCGGTCACGGTCTTCAGGACTCCGATCGCGTAGGGAGTCGTTACGCCTGACAGGTTCCCGATGCTGGTAATCGCCGCGATGCTTGCCGCTGCTGCCCGAGGAGGGATGGCGGACGTGGCCGCGGCCCAGAACACGGGATACGCCGCGATAATTCCGCCAAGCGCCAGCGAGAGCAGTGCGATTGACAGCCAGAGATGCGAGCCCGTCCAGGTGGAGGCGGCCAGAGCCATCGCGGCGACGAACGCAGCGGCCGCCACATGCCAGCGCCGCTCTCCCTTGCGGTCAGACCGGCGCCCATACCACACCATTGCCACAGCACCAAACGTGTAGGGAATCATAGAAAGGATACCTATGGTACGCGTATCCGCGACCCCAAGGCTCTGGATGATCGAGGGCATCCAGAAGCTCAACGCATAAGCTCCCCATCCGAGTGCAAAGTAGAGAAAGGCGTACATGTAGACCGCCGGACTCCTAAGCGCGATCGTTATTCCACCGTGGGCGGTGCTCGGTGAAGAGCCGCTCGCGAGCATGTCCACGCGGATGACTTCCTGGTCGCTTGAGGTGAGCCAGCGTGCTTGCGCGGGGGTGTCTGAAAGAGCCAGATAGACCACCATGCCAAACCCGCAACTGGGTAGGCCCTCTAGCAGGTAAAGCCATTG
>NZ_JBAUSA010001353.1:0-3695 GCF_049581465.1 Caballeronia sp.
GCCTTCATCCTCCAGGTGATCGGCAATATCGTGAAGACTGCCGCTAAGCTTCTTGCCGCCCGATCTGAAGACAGGAAGCGTATTGGCCACCGCGTTCCACCTCTCCAGTTGCGACAGGTAAGTGATCAGTAATTCGATCTTGTCGGCTTCGACAATATCTGGCGAGTTCTTGAGTGTTATCGCCATTTGCCTCACCATCTCGTTCGCTCCGGCGGGGTCTTTAGCCATGAGCTTGTCCACAGTCTCCTTCCACTTCGCATGAAACGGAAGATGACCTAGCGCGCCAAAGGGTTGATCGAGCAACGTTTTTCGATGTTCCAGCGCAATGACGAGATAGTCCGCATCGTCGATATGCTTCGGCTGGCCGTCCGATCCCGTTCGCATCAATCCGCCGTTGCTCATTTCGAGGTCGGTCGTGTCGAGGTCTGCTCCAGCGAAGATCCGATAGCCACTCGTGGTGAGCGCATCGCCATTGAACATGCCGAAGCGGGTGCTGACGTCGTCCGAGCCCAGGATCGCGCCGAGCTTTTTTGTCAGATCGACGCCGGTCGTGACGGCTAGGCCAAGGGCAGGGCCGCCGAGCGCGCCCACCGTCTCTGAGAAGAGGTCGAGCATGCCACGGGTAAAGCTGCTGTCGGATACACGGGATAGCGCTGTGTACATGGTCACGCTATCAGACTTGACCGGCACATCGCGTACGATATAAAGGTCCTTGAACTCAATGTTCCGCCCAGCGTCAGCGGGTGCGTCCTTGCCGAGCAGGTCTCGGATCATTTGATGGCCGGCAATGTACGGTACGTGCCGCAGCGAGTCGCCATACCGGTAGCTCAGGAAGCAACTGCACATGGGCAGATACTTGGAGAGATAGTTGCCCGCCTTGGACATACGCATCTCGACGAGCCTCACGCTAAAGTAGCTCTGCTCGGGAACGAACGCGTCGCCCTTCAGGCCGTCACGCCGCGTGTCGTTCGCATCGGGCGACGGCACGATTGTCGCCGTGAAGTTGCGGCGGCGTTCCTGGGAGAAAATGCCTTTCGTTTCGTCACTGTCCGTTTGCTCTTTAAATTTGGCAGAAGAGAAGAACATGAGAGACCTCGTCAGATAATGTTGTCGATAGCACGCGCCACGCGACCTTTAATCCAGTACGACGGCAACGGCGGACGCCCAGGTCGGCTCCGCAACGCTCGTCCTTCGAAGCCCTTCGCATGCCAGCTGGTAGGACTCACTGAACGTTCTCCTGTCTTCCAGGAAAGACCGGTAGAAATGGCGGAAGTATTGAAGGCACGCTTCGTCCTTCACGACCCAGCGAAAACCAATCATGCCGTGGGCGCCAAGCCGCATTGTCTCAATCGCGCTCAGCACCGACGCGCCCTCGCACGACGACAACACGAGCATCTTGCAGTTGCCCGCTTGCATCCAGCCAGCCACGTCCCGTATCGAAACCGGTAGAGGCCGGTCTTGCGCGCCATGAAAGAGAAGATGGGTCAAGCCGTCGTCGGCGGTGACAGAATGGCCGCAGAAATGAAAAAGGCCATAGTCACCATAGCGCAATTTATCCTCCACTTCGTTCTTGAGATCCTGGCCGAATACGCCAAGACTCGCGGAGCCGATCACATCCACAGCCGCTATTCTCTCCTCACCCAACCTCGCCTTCAGTTCCATTAGAAGCCTCAGCTCCTCGGCTGATGAATTGAGCTTGGCGAAACTGAACGTTCCCGTCTTCCCATAAACCGTGTCTTTCGGTAGCGACACGTCGCCATGGACATCCGAATCCATGAAGAGTATTCGCAAGGGTCTATTGACGAAAGGCTTGGCATAGATCTGGGGCGGCGAATCCATCATTCGCACCCGTCGGGCCATCGGTATGCGCGAGCAAAGTACGCCGTCGAAGTCGCTGTGGTTGACGTGTTCAAATGGCAACTGAAAAAGCTTCGCATAATCGGTCGAGCCAAAGACGATCTCGAAGCGCATGTCGAGCGGGCACGGTGTCAGGACTTGCTTGCAATCTCCGTCGAGCGAGCACACTTCTTCGGTTAACGTGTGAGGGTTCTGGAGAAGCGCCAGCAGGTGCGGCCCGACGGTATCCCTAATCAGTACGTTGAAGAGCCGCTGACCTTCCCGGATCGCTTTATCGTACCAATCTACGCGCACCTTGGTGACAGTGTCGGCGGGCGTAAAGGGCGACATCTTCTCGACGTTGGAGATCATGTTATCCAAAGCGGCTCTTTCGGTATAAGGTATGTCACCCGATTCTAGGAAGTCATACTGACCATTTCGTACGTAATAACGGGCTGAGGTCCGCTCCACCTTAATGGTAATGCGCCGCGTGATCGAGCGCGGGCACCCGGGTAGCGGCGGCGCGAGTCCAGCCAGCGTGTGCGCGAGCGCTGACGAGTCGACGTGGGTTGTGCCGATGCGCCATAGCGACGCGCTGTTTTTGCGGCTCAGCACTGTTCTCTCGACGTTTTCCAGGGAGTCCGTTGCGACGACGAGTACCGGGATCGGGAGTTTCGAATCCTCCAGCCAGTCGAGCAAGTCGATCGCCGGTCTTCCGCTGCGAGCGGAGCGTGTCTCGCTTTGCAGGACGAGCGCGTCAAGGACGATCAACGCGGGCCGGCCGCCTTTGTCGATTGCTTTCTTGGCCAACTCGACATTTTTCATCAGCAGGTGACTGCGATTGCTGAAAAAGTGCTCCAGTTCCGGATACCTTTCCTTCCATGACTCAGCGACGTCCAGAAGTCGAAGAATCGTTTCCCTGGTCGTCCTGTCGCCGGTGACCACCATGATCGGAGTTTCTGCCACGGGTGGCGTCGTCATAATTGTTACTCCTCATGCCTTCGGAAAAGAGAGCGTGAAGCTGGTCGGCACTGATGACCCGTCCGCCTCCACGACACCGTCCGATGCTGTTTCGATCGTGCCGCGATGCATCTTCACGATGAGTTGGATTGCGCCCAAAGACAGGCTCGCGGCTTCTCTCGCCTCCCGCATTACCCTGAGCAGATCGTCGGGTTCGACCTGTTCCCCATCATCGGGTGAAACGGACGGCGTTTGCAGGGTAAGTAGTAAAACTGCCTTCTTCTTGAACGGCTTGAGTTCGATGAGAATGTGCACGTCGCCGTCGCTGTGCAGGCGCAGGAGATGCGCGATGATCGAACGCAGGACGAAACGCAGCCGTCCTTCGTCGCCTTTCAGGCATAGGTCCGGTTCCGGCAGTTGCAACATGATCAACTCACGGTCCTGCTCCGGCAAGCATTCATAGACTTCCTGCAAGCACACGTTGAGATTGACGAGCTTTTTTTCCCGCCTGGGCGCTTCCCGAATGGACATTGCCTCCGCGAGGCGCTCGAAGGTAATGTCGGCTTTTCCCAGTTCGCAAACCATGCGCGAAGCAATGCCTGTGATCTTCTTCGATTTATCGCCTGGAGCGGGCGGCTGCCGATCGGATGCACCGGACACGATGTCGGTGATCTCACGTGCGAGCAAGGACGCGAGCGTAAGCGGTGCTCGTGTTTGCTGCGCGACCTCGGATACGGTTTCTTGAAGGAAGCGAACACTCCGTGTCCATTGCATGCCTTCAATGTCGTTGAAGAACCAGAATGCCGTGTCGAAGCTCGGATCCAGATCGACCCGCGTGGCCAGCACGGTGACATTGTGTCCGCTAGCGTTCTTTGTTTTGAGCTTCACTCTCCGTTTGG
>NZ_JBAUSA010001354.1:0-3239 GCF_049581465.1 Caballeronia sp.
CATCTTTTCCGGCATGTTGCGCTTGTTCTTCGTAGTCGTATAGAAGTGACCCGTACCTGCGGTCGATTCCAACTTGATCTTGTCGCGTGCGCCCTTGGCCATATTCGTGCTCCTTAGACTTCGCCACGTGCGCGCAGGTCTGCGAGCACGGAATCAATACCATTCTTGTCGATCAAGCGCAGGCCGGCGTTCGAGAGACGCAGACGAACCCAACGGTTTTCGCTTTCGACGAAGAAGCGGCGGTTTTGCAGATTCGGCAGGAAACGACGCTTGGTGCGGTTGTTCGCATGGGAAACGTTGTTGCCGCTCATCGGCCCCTTCCCGGTTACTTGGCATACACGTGCCATGAGAGCACTCCTAATACGCTTTAATTCTGAGTTCGAACGCCAGATACACTTTTGGACCACTTCGGGCGACCGGAGAGGCTTGGCCCGAAAGGACCGCTACGTTTGCTCGGCTCGGAACAGGTTGGTTGAAAGAAGCAAACCGAGATTCTACCCGCAAAAAACCTGCAAAATCAACTCTTTTTGGTACGAGCAGAGCTATATGGCTCAGTTGCGCAAGGCCGTTTTGTCTGCGGTTCCAGCGCGTACGGCCTTCCGGGCGAGGTTTCGCTGTTAATAGTCGTCCAGGAATCGTTCAAGCCGAAAGTAATCCCTGTCGTGAAAATGAAAATATCTCGTTCGACGCCACGACCAGATGATCCAGCAGTTGCACATCTATTAGCGCAAGCGCGTCCTGGAGCATCCTTGTCAGGCGGCGGTCGCTCGCACTCGGTGCCACGCCCCCAGAAGGATGATTATGCGCGACGATCACGCTCGCCGCGTTCAACGCGAGCGCCCGCCGAACGATCTCGCGCGGATAAACGGCCACGCGCGAGATAGTGCCCGTCGCCGATTCGTCTGTAGTAATCAGGCAATGCTTGACGTCGAGGAACAGCGTGACGAACACCTCGTGGGGGCGATTCCCGATCAGCAACTTCAAATAGTCTTCCACGGGTTGCGGCGAATCCATTAATGGGCGCGAACGTGTCTTTTCGGCGAGCGCGCGCTGGCAAAGCTCGGACACGGCCAACAGCAAAGCGGCCTTGGCGGGCCCGATACCGCTGCACGCGCGCAATTGCGCAGCCGTGGCGGCAAGCACGCCCCGTAATGTCTCGAATTGCACGAGAAGGTCGCGGGCGATGTCGACAGAGGTCATGCCTGGACGGCCTGTATTCAGGAATAGCGAGAGAAGTTCTGCGTCCGACAACGCGTGTGCGCCCAGTTGCAGCAAGCGCTCACGGGGACGATCGCGTTCTGGCCAATCGAGAATGCGATTGGTCGCGGGCACGGCGCGTGCAGCAGCGAATGGCTCAAAATCCGGCTGCTCGATCAAGCAGGCCGACTGCGCCGCCATCGTAACGAGTTCAAGGCGGGCGTTCATGCCGGGCTCCCGATGGGGCCGGACCGCATGACTGACCTATCCAGGCTGGGGCGTGGGCGCGTCCGGCACGCTGCCAAGGGGAGCGCGGCGAGGCATGCGCACTGTGGCTTACAATGACGGTTTGCCGCTTTTTGCAAACCGGACGCGGATAGATCGAAGTTTTCCGATGTGAGACTGACGAGACAATCAACGCAATTCAAGCTTTTACGGCTACCACGATCAAACATGAGCATCATTGATATCTCCGAGGTGAAACCTGGTTCACATGTCACGCTGCACTACCGGCTCGCGCTGGCGGACGGAGCGGACATTGTCAACACGTTCACCGACAAACCCGCCACGCTCCTGCTGGGCGTCGGTCATCTTGCGCCGCCGCTTGAAGAGATTCTCCTTGGTCTGAAGGTGGGGCACCATTCCACCTTTCGGCTGATGGCTGGGCAGGCGTTCGGTCCGCGCAATCCCGAGATGATCCAACGCGTCTCGCTTGCTACGCTGCGCGCAAATGCGATGATCGGCGAGGATTTTTCCCCTGGCGATCTTGTCGAATTCAACGCGCCGGGCGGCGGCCGCTACGCGGGCGTGCTAAAAGAGGTCGGCGAGACCTCTGCGCTGTTTGACTTCAACCACCCGCTTGCCGGCCAGGCACTGACTTTTGAAGTGAAAATCATCGGAATTCTGTAGCCATGAGCTCCACTGAAACCCTCCTCGATGTCGAAATCCTTCTCGCCCAACCGCGGGGTTTTTGTGCGGGCGTCGATCGTGCGATCGAGATCGTCGAACGGGCGATAGCGCTGTTCGGCGCGCCCATCTACGTGCGTCATGAGATCGTCCATAACGCCTACGTGGTCGAGGATCTTCGCAAGAAAGGGGCGGTTTTCATCGAGGATCTGGCAGATGCGCCGGTCGGCAGTACGCTGATTTTCAGCGCACACGGGGTGTCGAAGGCGGTACGCGCCGAAGCTGACACGCGCGGCCTGAGGGTTTTCGACGCCACTTGTCCGCTCGTGACGAAAGTGCACATGGAAGTGGCGAAGATGCGCCAGGATGGTTTCGATATCGTGATGATCGGCCACAAAGGCCATCCCGAAGTCGAAGGCACGATGGGGCAGAGCGGCGAGGGGATGCATTTGGTGGAGGATATCGAGGACGTGCAGGCGCTCGCGCTCGAGGATCCGGAACGCATTGCTTATGTGACGCAGACGACGTTATCCGTTGACGATGCCTCGGCGATCATCAACGCGTTGAAGTCGAAATATCCCTCTGTGAAAGAGCCCAAAAAGCAGGACATTTGCTATGCCACGCAGAATCGGCAGGATGCGGTGAAGTTTCTCGCGCCGCAATGCGATGTCGTTATTGTGGTGGGCAGCCCGAATAGCTCGAATTCCAGTCGCTTGCGTGAAGTGGCCGAGAAGCGCGGAATTCCTGCTTACATGGTTGATTCGCCGACGCAGATCGATCCGAAATGGGTAGAAGGCAAAAAGCGTATCGGCGTGACGGCCGGTGCTTCGGCGCCGGAAGTGTTGGCGCAAGCGGTGATCGCGCGGCTGCGGGAGTTGGGCGTGCGCAATGTGCGGCCACTGGACGGGATCGAGGAGAAGGTATCGTTTCCGTTACCGAGGGGGTTGACACTGCCAGGGTAGGTAGCGGTTGGGGCGGTGCTGCTGGCGGCGCGTGTGGGGCTAGGGTGGAGTCCTTCTGCTAGCGTGGTCGTTCTGCTTAAGTCGGATTTTCTTGCTTATTTCTGTTAGCCCCTATCCGGGGCGGGACTTCATTTCTTTGCAAACGCGCAAAGAAACGAAGCAAAGAAACGCGTT
>NZ_JBAUSA010001355.1:0-7964 GCF_049581465.1 Caballeronia sp.
TACCAGGCAAGCTACCGACTCAGGAGCGACGCGCACTGCTTCATTCAAGAGCCCGAACGCTTCTTCGTGCCGTCCGCTCGCCTGCAACAGCGTGCCGAGATTGGTGAGGGCGTTTGCGTCGCGACGCAGGGCAAGCGCGCTTCTATAGAACGGTTCGGCTACTGCGTCCTCCTCATTCTCCCGATAACAATTGGCGAGATTGTTGAGCGCATCGATGTGCTCCGGCTCGATGTCGAGCACCAAGCGGTACGCGCCGATCGCATCATCGATCCTGCGGATGGAGGTGAGGACCAGGCCGCGTACGTAATGGTAGCGCGCGTCGCCTGGCGCGATCTTGATCGCCCGATCAAGCCACGCCAACGCCGGATCAAACGCGCCACATTGCCACTCTAGAACGCCAAGCGAGTACATAGGTGACGGATCGTCGAGGCTGCTCGCCAGTACTTGTTCATAGAGCGTGCGCGCGTTGTCGAGATCACCCGCGAGGTGTCTTTCGCGCGCCAGTTCCAGACGTTCTACGGCCTCCATCTGGGCGCGTCCTAGTGTTCGAATCAAGCGCGTGTTGATAGATCGAACGCGGGTGTGGGGCCACGCCGCGTCTGTTGAGCATTTCGCCTGCTAAGCGTCTTATGTCGCTAGTGGTTAAGCGGCTTGCCGATGCTTGGTTCCATCTTCGCGCATGTTGCATGAAGTGGCGAACGCGTGATCTTCAAAAGTATTACGTTCCGTGACGAAGATTTACGCCAGTAATAATGTGAGGGTATTTTTTCGAAAGCCCCAGTACCACTTTAGTGGCCCAAACTTGCCTACACGCCGTCAGTAATGGAAGCGGGCTGGAGTAGGCAAATATCATTGCGCCGGACATGACACTCTGCTTATCGGCCGAATCGGGTTAATGCTTGATGCCGTCGCCGCCCTTGGCGAAAATTAGTCGCATGGGTTCAGGGTCGCTCAGCGAGCCTGTGCGCGATATTTTTCCCGGCAAGCGATCATCCAATCTATGTGCCCCGTCTTTGTCTGTGGCGATAGTCGTGGCGTTGAGTCGTAGCGTTCCCTGACAACGTTCTATTTTCCCGATCGACATTAGACGGGTATTGGTAACCTTTAATTAGCAAAGCGTAATTAAGTCGTTAGAAATAGGGTGGTTCTGGGTTTGCATGACAAGGTGATTCGTAAGAAATGAAACGTAATTTCGCCCCCCGTTTTGCAATCAGCACGCTAAGGACATCGTGCTAGATTTAAACGCATGACTTAGAGGCGGTAAGCGTCATTCAACAACGGCCCGGTTCGCCGTGCGCCGTTTTCATCTCCCTTCTTTTCGTTTGGCTTCCATGACGCATGACACCTCGCCCGCGATGGCGGAACACCCGTTGTCCATCGGAACAGAGTGCTCCATTCGCGGCGACTTTCAGGGCGCGTTAGTTTGCTTCGAGCGGGTACGCACCGCGCAGCCTCTTGATCCAAAAGTGCACGCTCAACTAGGCGCGACGCTCGCGCTGATAAGCCGCTTACCAGAAGCGCTGCTGCGCTATCAAGATGCGAGCCGGCTTGCCCCGCAAAGCGCTGAATACCAGCATGACCTAGGCTTCGTTCTAGAGCGGTTGTATCGGCCGGAAGAGGCGGTAGTTTGTTATCGGCGGGCGGTGGCACTGAATCCTCAGTCGGACGGCAGCTTTAACAATCTGGCGAGCGTTTTAGTTACGCTCGGCCAGTTTCCCGAGGCGCATGCAGCCTATCGCGAGGCGATCCGGCTTACGCCAAACAACATGACGTATTACCGCAATCTCGTTCAGTCGAAGAAATTGGCCGCCGATGACCCGTGTTTCATCGCGATGAGCGAGATGGAGAAGAACTGCGCTTCACTAACGCCGGAAAATCAGGCTCAGTTGCATTTCGCGCTCGGGCAGGCACTGGCGGATCTCGGCCAAAGCGAACTGTCGTTCGAGCACTTCGTTAAAGCCAACGCGTTGGTCCGTCAACGCGTGGCCTATAACGAGGCAACGACGTTCAACCTGTTCGATAACGTTAAGGCGACCCAGGGTGCTAGCTTGTTTGGGCGCAAGCATGTCGTGGGGGATCTTTCAGACACGCCGGTTTTCATTGTGGGCATGCCGCGGTCTGGGTCTACGCTGATTGAACAAATTCTGGCTAGTCATCCGCAGGTATTCGGCGCCGGTGAGCGCCCGACGTTTGCACAAGTGCTCTCCGCCCGCATTGCGCGGCCCACTGGCGACACTGACAGAATTGACATTGAAAGGCTGGATGCGGTGTCGGCGGACCAATGGACTGCATTGGGCGCCGATTATTTGCGTCACATGCGTGCATCGATTAGCGACGCTCGCCGTTACCAGCGGATCACAGACAAATACCCTTTTAACTTTATGCATCTGGGTCTTATCCATCTTGCTCTGCCGAACGCCAGATTTATCCACGCTCGGCGCTCGCCAGTGGATACGTGCCTCTCCAGCTTTTCCAGAATATTTCGCGATGTCCCATTCAGCTATGACCTAGGCGAACTGGGTCGCTATTACCGAACCTATGATTCGATGATGGCGCACTGGCGCGCGGTGTTGCCCGAAGGGGTGATGCTCGAAGTGCAGTACGAGAATTTGGTCACGGACCTGGAGCCTAACGTTCAACGCATGCTCGCGCACTGCAATCTTCCATGGGATGAACATTGCGTGGCCTTTCATCAAACTAAGCGTCAGGTGGTGACCGCAAGCGCTTCGCAGGTGCGCATGCCGTTGTACCAGAGCTCGCGTAGGCGGTGGCGTCCGTTGCAGACGTTGCTGCAGCCGCTACTCGACGGGTTGGGGCCGACGCTTAGCGAATAGAGATCTTATTCTCTGCGCTGCGTCGTGGTTCGACGCTTCTTGCGCGTCGCACGCGCCCCAACATCCGATGATTTGCGTGGGGCCTGCTTTAGCGCGTCTTGCATTTCGTATGAGCCCTCCAAACACCGATGCAGTCGCGATCGTCGCGCTTGCGTCACATTACGTAACACGTGTAAGCGGGCGCGAAACCCTTGCTTAGGGGACTTGACCTAAACTATTTTTGTGGTCCTTCGAACGATGGGTTTGCGCTTCAGTCAAGCGTTGTTGGCCTGTTAGCAGCCTATTGTCTTAAGACCCGGTCGGTGAGTTCTTTATCTGTGCTCCATACGTAATGCGAGAACGATGATGCTAAGACTCTTTGTCATCCTGATAGTGGCCGGTGGCCTGGGCGGGTGTGTTGTGGCTTCTCCGTACGGTTACGCACCAGCACCCGCCTATTATGGCTATGCGCCGGCCTACTACGCTGCGCCTTCAGTCAGCATAGGGGTTGGCGGCTACTACGGCTGGCATGGCCACTAACGCCGCTCGTAAGCGTCATGTGCCGCAATTCGGCTCCCTTCTTTAATCCTCTGGACAACGGAATGCTAAATCAATGAAGTATCTTGTTTTTGCTACGGCTATTGCTGGCCTCGGATACGTCGCTTCTTCATTCGCTCAATCAAGTCCCGACGTGGCAAACGCGGCGGTCGCTCAGAATTTCCAGTTCATGAATCATCCGCCGCCGCCTATTCCCGCCAGTTCGGCAGCCTCGACCGGCGGCACACGTGGTCATCGACACCATCAGTCTTCGACGGATTCGGATTCGCCTGGCGCGTCGCCGGGGCAGCCGTAGACCCAATCCGCGGCGCGCCTGAGGGGCGTTCGGTATATCTCAACGAAATGGCCTCCCCATGACCAAGTTCATCGTGTTGATAGAACCCAGTCCCGTGCTCGGCGAAAGCCTTGCGCACTCGCTTGAGGGTGAGGGGCTAGAGATGCTGACACAACGGACAGCGTCGCAACTGCTCGGACGCTCGAAGCAACGGATGCCGTCGCTCGTACTGGTGCGCGACGGTCCACAAGACGCCGATGGTGCATCGGCAGTCCGGACCTTGCGGGAGGCAGGCTATTCGGCGCCGGTACTGGTTATAGGAGAGTCGCCGGATTCGAGCGACATGATCAAGTGTCTCGACGTCGGGGCCGACGACTATGTGGCCATGTCTTGCGATCGAAAGGAACTGCTGTTGCGTATGCGAAACCTGATACGTCAATAATGGACGCCGGTTACAGCAGACGCTCATTCGGGTTCGAACTTTCGATCCTGTAGCCCATTGCCCGATACCCCAACTGGCGCCTGCTCCACATGCGCATCAGTCCAGGATGTCCCGTGTCGACAAAGTCAATGATCCGCACGTCCGCCTTCGTTACGTGCTCTCTGTGCAGGCGTCCCGCATACTGCTGAAGCGTCCCTTTCCAGGAAATTGGCATCGCCAGGATGAGCGTGTCGAGCGGTGGATGGTCAAATCCTTCGCCGACCAGCTTGCCGGCCGCGAGGAGTATCCGTGGAGCATCGGCCGGCATTCCATCGAGTTCCGCGATCACCAGACTGCGCTGCTTCTTCGACATGCGTCCATGCAGCGTGAAGATCCTCTCGACTCGCCCAGCGAGTGCCTCTTCAATGGCCGCAATGTGCTCCGTGCGCTCCGTTAAAACGAGAATCTTTCGCCCTCGCGAGAGCGCGTCTACGACCTCGTCTGCGATAGCTTTCGTACGATGCAAATCGGTAGCGACCTGCCGGAACACGTCCTGAATGCCAGCATCGGCGGGTAGATCTATTTTGTCTGCCCGGATGAGAGGTATGACCGCGAGGTCATGAGGTGCCGTGTCGGGCCTAGACGCAATGTGCCGGATCGGTCCGCACTGCATGAAGATGATCGGATCTTGGCCATCTCGCCGAATCGGCGTGGCCGTCAGGCCGAGCACGTATTTCGCTTTGACCCGCTTCAGTAAGGCCTCGAATGAAACTGCCGACAGATGATGGCATTCGTCGACAATCACGTGCCCATACTGTTCGATGAGCTCACTCGTCTCGCTCCGTCGCGATAGCGACTGCATGACAGCAATATCGATTTGCCCGCTTTGTCGCGCTTTACCACCACCGATCGTACCGACGACGCCATTGCCGACCCCCAGGAACACCTGCAGCCGTTCTTGCCATTGCTTGAGCAGTTCGGTTCGATGTACAAGGACCAGCGCGTTCACGCCGCGTCGAGCGATCAGCGCCGCAGCGGTAACGGTCTTGCCAAACGCGGTAGGCGCGCATAGGACGCCGATGTCGTATGGCAGCATCGCTGCGACGGCGCGTTCCTGGTCCGGGCGTAGCGTGCCGGCGAATGCAACATCGAGCGGTTCGCCCTTAAACCGCTCGTCACGGAGGTCGCAGCGGATCTTGTTGTCACGAAGTATCGCTTGGGCCGCGTCCAGGCAACCGCGCGGCAACGCGACGTGCTTCGGGTGGTTCTCCGCACAACCGATAACGCGTGGTTTATCCCATACAGAAAATCGCATCGCCTGCGCTTTGAAGAACTCCGGATTTGGGAATGCGGCCAAGCGGACTAGTCGGTTAAGCAGGGGTTGAGGAAGATTCGCTTTCTCGAAATAGACGAGGTTGGCCAAGGTGACGACGAGCGAATCCGGCATTGGACCGGGTAGATCATTGGTCAACCGTGGGCTGGATTTCCATGGTTCCTGCTGGTCCTCGCCGGTGATGAAGGTAACGTCAAGCGGATGTGCGCCACCTGTGGCGCTCAAAATGACGGACTCAACCATGTCAGGCGCCAGCGGCTGGATCGAGGCCAGATAGGTCCATTGGTCAGCGTAAGGTTGGAACTGTTCATCGACGAAGACACTGCGACCCTGTTCGCGCGGTGCTTTTTGCAGCGGAAGGGCAATCAGATTGCCGAAGCCGCCCTTGGGCGTCGTATCCTGGTTCGGGAACAGCCGGTCGTATGACGCCAGTTTCAGTTGCCGCGTCCGTGCGCACGTGTGACTGATGATCGCGGTACCCAGGCGCCTGGCATCTCGCGCGGGTACGGCGGACTTGAAAAAGATCCATACGTGGGCACCGTTGCCCGACCGCGAGATTTCGAGCGCGGCCGGCACGCCCAGTTCGGTGCATGAGTACTTGAATGCGCGTGCATCTTCCCGCCAGTCGGCCTCGTCGAAATCGACTGCGAGAAAATGACAGGTATCGTTTGCCAGCAATGGATAGACACCGATCGTGTGTCTGCCGGCGAGATGGTCATAGATGATGTGGTCAGTCAGTGGAATCAGAAGCCGGTTGCCACAGTCAGAGCATTTGACGTGGGGCTTTTCGCAAAAGCCCGGACGCCATTCATTGGCACATGCGGGTGAATAGCCTGATTTACCGGCCTTGCTTTCCCACCGGATCGGATACGCGTCGATGCGGCCCTGAAACAGGCGGCGAAACATAACGATTTTCTCGTCCGTGTTCAGGGCGGACGACCCAAGTCGCGACGCATCGACCGGTGCTGATGACGATGGTCGGGCATCGATGCCATGCACTTCGAGCAACGCTAGAAGTCGAGCGTTTTCGGCGCCCAGCCTTTCCAATTCGTTCGTGTCGGATGTCATTGAGAACGTACTTCGCGAATGGCGTATGCATGTCTTCGCTGCTGCGGCATTTGAAGGGGTGTTAGGCGCGGTCCTTTTCTCCGAGGGCGCGCGGGGCGCTCTCGTTGATTGCACGCCGTTCTCAATGAGAATACTCCTGTGTGAAACAAGGAAGCCAAGCCCACCCGCAGACAAAAAAAACCGCTCAAAGCCGGGGAGGCGGTGAGCGGAAAAGTTCGGAGAGTTACAACGACGTCATGCACATTCATGGATTGCGCATGAGATGAAGTATGCAGGGGCCGGAATCGTCGGTGAATACGAAAAATCTTAAAATGTGTACCGTGCGATTCGTCGCTACGTAGCCTAAAACCCACCTACACGCTTGCCCCCTTCTTCCGGGTAACGATCGCCGTCTCCGACAAATCGATCTCGCGCATCAGCTTGTTCAAGGTTTCGTCGTTAATCGCCTGACGGGTACGAAGCTTGAGCAACTCCGAGCGCTCAGCTCTCAGTGCGGCCATCCTCAGCTTCGTTTCCAGCATCTCGCTTTGCCGCGCGGCGCGGCGAATTTCGTCTTCATCGCCGAGGCCCTCAAGCCGTCGCCGATACAAGTTCATCACGCGCGCCGTCGAGTCAACGCAACGCGCCGCCGCACTCGCGTCCAATCCGGCACTGAGGTCTTCTTCCAGGGTATCGATAGCCCGGATGGCGGCCTGCGCCGCAAGCCGCCGGGCGATGAGTTCCTCGGCCGCATGCGGATCGCCGCGACGCTTCAAGCCGTTCAACAACAGTGGCAAGCCGATCACCCCGATCAGCAGCGACATCAGGATCGTGGCCGATGCAATGAAGATCGCGAGATCGCGACCGGGCAACGGCTCGCCGCTCGGCAACACAACCGGCAATGACAACACGCCCGCCAGCGTGATTGCGCCGCGCACGCCGCCAATGGTGGTCATCGCAAGCGTGCGCAGGCCAGGCACTGCGTTCGCCACGCCGTGTTTGGCCGCACCGCGACTCGATACCCAGCGCAGCACCCAGACCCATCCGAAGCGCAACCCGTACAGCGCGATAACCACCGCCGCAACGTAGCTGAGCAGCACGCCGACTTGCTGAGGACTATCGCGATGCGCTTCGATAAACGCTCGCCCGATGATGTGCGGAAACTGCAGCCCGAGCAGGATGAACACCATGCCGTTGAACACGAATTCGATCATCGTCCACGTGCTGGTCATGCGCATTCGCGACGCTGTGGGAACGCCTTCGCGCAGGCTCTGGAAGTTCATTACCATGCCCGCCGATACCGCCGCGAGAATCCCCGAGCAGCCAAATCGCTCGGCAATCAAATAAGCCGCAAACGGAATCAGCAACGTGAGGACGACGCCGGCGGCGGGATCGTCGTCTTCGGAGAACTTGCCGATCCACCTGGGAACCGAGGTCACAAGCCAACTGACCGCTGCCCCAATCACGAGTCCGCCCACGGAAATCAGCACGAAGCTAATCGATGCGGCGCGCAACGAA
>NZ_JBAUSA010001356.1:0-5225 GCF_049581465.1 Caballeronia sp.
CTGCGATTTGTCAGCCCATTTTTGCGCAATACATTGAGAGACAACTTTTGGCGGTTGTTGGCTCGTCCCCACCTGGCTTACGCCCGCTGGCGGTTGAGCGGCGCAAGCCGAGATCGCTACGGTCAAAGCAAGAATTGGTAAATATTTCACGTTACCTCCTTTAGGTGGCTCACAGCGGAGCCGGGGTTTTTTCAAGGGTTACGCGAAAGTCTCATTTACTTCATCGTGGCCGTATTCCGCGCATGTTTCAAAGTGAGCCAGCATGTCACTGGCAAAGGAGATTTTAAAAGTCAGCTTTTAAAAGTCACTTCGCCGGCGCACCCAGCAAAGGTTTCAAAATCGGCCAGACGTTATTCAATAGCAAGGGCTGGG
The DNA here is from genome assembly GCF_049581465.1 of Caballeronia sp. Lineage (GTDB taxonomy): Bacteria > Pseudomonadota > Gammaproteobacteria > Burkholderiales > Burkholderiaceae > Caballeronia. The sequence continues at coordinate 373 of NZ_JBAUSA010001356.1, forward strand.
CCTGAGCATTCGGGTGAATCTGGTCGGCCTGAAACATGTCGGGCTTGTTTTCGATGCCAGCCAAGAGGAACGGGACTAGCGCAACCCGCTTTTCTTTCGCCAACTGCTCGTACACACCGTGGAATTTCTGCGAATAATCGGGGCCGTAGTTAGGCGGTACGTACATGCCGACCAGCACGACTTTCGCGTTGATCGCCTGGGATTTATCGATGATCGTGCGCAGGTTGGCCTCTGTCGTCGCGAGAGGAACGCCGCGCAGGGCGTCGTTCGCGCCGAGCTCCACGATCACCAGGTTCGGTTTCAGGCGTGCAAGCGTGGCGGGGAGGCGGGCGAGGCCGCCGCTGGTGGTGTCGCCGCTGATGCTTGCATTGGCGACGCTATAATTGAAATGCGCCTGGGCGAGTTGTTGGCGAAGTAGCGCGACCCAGCCCGTATCGCGCGCCAATCCGTATTCCGCGGAGATGCTGTCGCCGAGCACGACGATCGACGGCGTGGAAATTGAGTCGGCAGAATAGGCCGGCACGACGAACACCGACATACTCAATCCCAGCGATGCAGCTATCAAGCGTGCAGTCCCGTTCACTTTAAGTCTCTCCATGCAAAACAATATTGAACCGGTCATTGAAGTACGGGGTTTAAGCAAGCGGGTGAAGGATGCGACGGGCGAGTTGATCATCCTCGATCATATCGACCTGTCGATTGAAAAAGGCAGCACGGTCGCGATAGTCGGCGCGTCGGGATCGGGGAAGTCGACGCTACTTGGGCTGCTCGCCGGTTTGGACAGCGCAACGGAGGGTTCGGTTCGCTTGCTCGGACGCGAGCTCAGCACGCTGAGCGAAGATGAGCGCGCGGCGCTGCGTAGCGGATCAGTGGGATTCGTGTTCCAGTCGTTCCAGTTGATGCCGCATCTTACTGCGCTGGAAAACGTGATGTTGCCGCTGGAATTGCGCGGCGATGTCCCGCACAAGGAGATCGCGGCGCGTGCGCGGGATCTGCTCGATCAGGTCGGACTGTCCAAGCGGACGGGGCATTATCCGAAGCTGCTTTCGGGTGGCGAGCAGCAGCGGGTGGCGCTTGCGCGGGCGTTCGTTACGCATCCATCGGTGCTCTTCGCCGATGAACCCACGGGCAGCCTGGACGCGGCGACCGGCTACGCGATCATCGACTTGATGTTCGAGATGAACCGTCGCACGGGTGCGACGCTGATTCTCGTTACCCACGATGTTGAATTGGCCGAGCGTTGCAACGCGACGGTGACGATCGAAGCGGGCCGTATTGTGAATGGGCTAAGCGTGTAGAGGGGGACTGGGGCGGGTCTGCTCACTCACCGCAAGCACGCCAGCCCCTAATCGACTACAAACCCTTCAACGCAGCGCGCGCACGCGCGATCAATGCCGAGGTCGATGAATCGTGTTTCGCGGGATCGGTCTTATCGGCCGTGATGTCGGCTTCAACGACCTTGCCGAGAATCTTGCCCAACTCCACGCCCCACTGATCGAACGAGTTGATGTCCCAAACCGCGCCTTGTACGAGCACCTTGTGCTCGTATAGCGCGATCACGGCCCCGAGCGTTTGCGGCGTAAGGGCATCGAGAATGATCGTCGTGGTCGGGCGATTGCCGGGGAAGCTCAGGTGCGTCGCGAGTTCTTCCTTGCCCGGACCCGCGACCTTCTTCGCTTCCTCGAGTGTGCGCCCGAGCATCAACGCCTCGCTTTGCGCGAAGCAGTTCGCGAGTAGCTTCGCATGGTGATCGATGAGCGGATGCTCCGGCGTCAACACCGCGATGAAGTCGATCGGGATCATCGTCGGACCCTGATGCAGCATCTGGTAGAACGCGTGCTGGCCATTCGTGCCCGGCTCGCCCCAGATCACGGCGGCGGTTGGGTAATCGACCATCGTGCCATCGAGACGTGCCGACTTGCCGTTGCTTTCCATCTCCAACTGCTGAAGATAGGAAGACAAGTAGGCCATCCCCTGCGAATACGGCGCGACCATCACGCTTTGCGATTCGAATAAATCGCGATACCAGATGCCGATCATGCCCATCAGCACCGGCAGGTTCCGCTCGAATGGCGCCGTGCGGAAATGTTCGTCCATTTCGTGAGCGCCTGCGAGCAGTGCCTCGAAATTCTCCGGGCCGACCGAGATCACGATCGACAAACCGACCGTCGACCAGAGCGAATAGCGGCCGCCGACCCAATCCCACATCTCGAAGACGTTTTCCTTCGCGATGCCGAACTTGACCACTTCCGTGGGATTGGCCGACACACCCACGAAATGCTTCGACAGCGCGTCTTCCGGGCAGCCGTTCTTTACGAACCAGTCGCGCATGGAGCGCGCGTTGGTCATCGTTTCGAGCGTGGTGAACGTCTTCGACACGACGATTGCCAGCGTTTCCTCGGCGTCGATGTCCTTCAATACGTTGTAGATGTCGGCGCCGTCGACGTTGGAGACGAAATGCGTGCTGATCTCCGGCAACGCCAGGTGGTGCAGCGCGTGCACGACCATCTTCGGCCCGAGATCCGAGCCGCCGATACCAATGTTCACCACGTGACGGATGCGCTTGCCCGTATATCCGGTCCACGAACCGTCGCGGACCTTGTTCGCGAACGCAGCCATCTTGGCCTTCTCGGCGCGGATTTCCTTCTGAAACGGGGCGTCGTCGGCGGTGGAACGCAAGGCCGTATGCAAGACCGCGCGATGTTCGGTGATGTTGACGATATCGCCGGCGAACATGGCGTCGCGGCGCTCGGCCACTTTGGCCTCGTGAGCGACCTGCGTCAGCAGCTTGAGCGTGGCGTCAGTGATGCGGTTCTTCGAGAAATCGATCGAGATGCCGGCGCCGTCGAACGTCAGGCGCTCGGCGCGCGAGGGTGACGTATCGTTTTGCGGCGCGAACCAGTCGCGCAGGCGTTCGTCACGGATGGCATCGTAATGCGTCTGGAGCGCCGGCCAGGAGGGAAGCGAATTGAGCGTCATAACGGTCCGATTGTCAGAGGGTGGCGGAAAGAACACGACGTGCGCGGAGTCTGTCCAACTTTAATCCCCGAGCATGTCGTGCGTGAGAAATCTTGCGTGGCTTTACGTTAGTTACGTTAACGAGTCGACGCATCGATGCGCAGGCACGAGTGAAAAGCGCAGGTCAGCGTACGTGAGTCGCGATGCATGATTCGGTTTGTTTCGGGCTTGTACGAATTGTCGCGCGCGCGCTCGTGCGAGTCGCGTTGCATAAGTCAGGAAGTATAGCCACGAAGCATGAATGCTTGCTTGCAAGCTCGGCGCAGTGGCCCTATCCCAAGTCACGTTTTAGCAGCGTAGAACATCCGGTTCAGCAGGCTGCGAACCTTGGGCGCCAGTTCACCCGCCGTCAGTCCTGCCGGTCCCTGGCCTTCAGCGGTCAGGGTTTCGGCGGCCAGGCCGTGGAGGTATACGCCGGCTAATGCCGCTTCGTAGGGCGGCAGGCTTTGCGCCAGGAACGCGCCGATCAGTCCACCCAGTACATCGCCGGTTCCGCCGCTGGCAAGTGCCGCGTTGCCGGTCGGATTAATGGACAAACGTCCATCCGGCGAAGCGACGATGGTCCCCGTCCCCTTCAATACGGCGACGGCAGAAAAGCGCGCCGCCAAATGCTGCGCCGCCGCGATGCGATCGGCCTGGACCTTTTTCACGTCCGTTCCGAGTAAACGCGCGGCCTCGAGCGGATGCGGCGTCAACACGCAAGGATTGCCGCTGTTGCCGCATTCCGTCACCTTCGCGGCCAGTTTTTCGTCCGATGAAATCAGGTTGAGCGCGTCGGCATCCAGGAGCTTGGACACGTCGAGCGCGAGCACGTCGAGCAGCATTTTTTTCGCGCGTTCGCTTTGGCCCATGCCGCAGCCGACCGCTAGCGCGGTCATCTTATCGAGGGGAAGCTGATCGACGTGATGCAACATCAGTTCAGGATGGGGCGGATCGTAGGGGGGTGAATCGGTGCCGATAAACGCCACGTTCACCTTGCCCGCGCCGCCGTACAACGCCATGCGTGCGGCCAGGATCGGCGCGCCGCACATGCCGGTGTCACCGCCGACCACGGCCAGGGTGCCGAACGTGCCTTTGTTGGTCGCGAAATCGCGGGGTGGAAATAGCCCCCTGAACAGGGGCGTGGCGTTCAGCATGACCGACGGCTGCATGGGCGGCGCAATCCCGAGGTCCGCGATAAAAAGCCTTCCTGTCAGGTCACGGCCATCGCCGGTGAAATGTCCCGGTTTGCCGCCGATAAACGTCATGGTGTGGGTCGCCCGCACGGCAAGCGCGCGACCGTCGTTGGTGCGGCTGACCGGTTCGCCCGTGTCGCTCGACAGGCCGCTGGCGATATCGAGTGCCAGGACGCCGCCGCTTGCCCTTGAGCGTTTGCTCATGCGCGCCGCGATATCGGCGAACACGCCTTCGAGCGGCCGTCCGACTCCGATTCCGAAGAGGCCGTCGACAAGCCAGCCGAAATTATCGAACGAGGTGGGGATGTCGGTGGTAATCGTGACGCCGGCTTGACGAGCTTCTGCTAGCGCCCATTTCGCGTCGTCGGGTTTGACTTCGACAGGCATGCACACGTGAGCGTCGATGCCAGCGGTTTTTAATCGTGCGGCCACCACGAGCGCGTCGCCGCCGTTGTTCCCGGGGCCCGCTGCAATCCATACCGGACGGGCGGCGAGGGCAGGCGAGTGATTTGGGGAATCGGCGATGAATTGTGCGGCAGCTGCGCCCGCGCGCGCCATGAGCGTGTTGGGCGGGAGTGACGCGGCTGCGCGCGATTCGAGCGTGCGGAGTTCGTCGAGGGTGAGGAGCGCGATCGGGAGATTACGCGGCTCGAAGTAGGG
>NZ_JBAUSA010001357.1:0-2195 GCF_049581465.1 Caballeronia sp.
CTCAGCAAGGAAATGGCAGAATCGAAATGACAGCTGCAACAGTCAACCTTCTGGACCTCGATGCCGCCGGGCTCGTCGCTTATTGCGACAGCCTGGGCGAAAAGCCGTTTCGCGCCAAGCAATTGCAGCGCTGGATTCACCAGTTCGGTGTCGATGACTTCGACGGCATGACCGATCTGGCGAAATCGTTGCGCGAAAAGCTGAAAGGGCGGGCAAGTCTCGAGATGCCCGCCATCGTCCGCGATCACGTTTCTACCGACGGCACGCGCAAGTGGCTGATCGACGTAGGTAACAGCAACGCGGTCGAAACCGTGTATATCCCGGAAGAAAATCGTGGCACGCTTTGCGTTTCGTCGCAAGCGGGCTGCGCGGTAAATTGCCGATTCTGTTCTACCGGCAAGCAAGGATTTTCCCGCAATTTGAGCACCGGCGAAATCATCGGGCAATTGCGGATGGCCGAGTTTGCGCTGCGCGGGACGAAGTCGCGCGGCGCCGCTGAAATAGACGAAGCGGTCAAGCCTGCCGGCAGGTCCGAGCGAGTAGTAACGAATGTCGTGATGATGGGCATGGGCGAGCCGTTGCTCAACTATGACGCGGTCGTGCCGGCCATGCGGCTGATGCTCGACGACAACGCGTATGGTTTGTCGCGTCGCCGGGTAACGCTGTCCACGTCAGGCGTTGTTCCCATGATGGATCGTCTCGGCAGCGAGTTGCCTGTGGCATTGGCGGTTTCGTTGCACGCGCCGAACGACTCGCTGCGCGACATGCTGGTGCCCCTGAACAAGAAATACCCGCTGCGGGAATTGATGGCGTCCTGTCAGCGTTATTTGAAGGTGGCGCCTCGTGATTTCATCACGTTCGAGTACTGCATGCTGGACGGTGTGAACGACAGCGAAGCGCACGCCCGCGAGTTGCTTGCCGTCACGCGCGACGTTCCGTGCAAGTTCAATCTGATTCCATTTAATCCGTTTCCCGAATCGGGTTTGACGCGTTCGAGCAACGAACAGATCAAGCGCTTCGCGCAGGTTTTGATGGACGCGGGCATCGTGACGACGGTGCGCAAGACCCGCGGCGATGACATTGACGCGGCGTGTGGGCAGTTGGCTGGCGCGGTCCAGGACCGCACCCGCCTTGCGCAACGCACCGGTCGCGCGGCCAAAGTGATTGAGGTTCGTGCTGTCTGATCTCCGCGGGAAGTACAGTGGCGCCGGGCGGGCGCGTGTGCCGAGTGGAAGACCGGCGCTGGCGGCCGAAGGTGGCGCACAATGCCATGCATTTTGTTACAAAGCGGTCTGCAACGGCGACCCGGCTGTATCGTGCGGTGGCGCCAAAGCCAGCTTTAGGGCTGGGCAGCAACAAAAAAGAATCGATGCGAGGAAATTGGGATGAGTGAGCCGCAGCACCCGACGCCTTTTGGCGCTCATATAGCGGGCCAGTCAGGCGGTCAAGCCGAAGCGCCGTCCGGGACTCGACTTGAGAGTCCTGTCAGCGCTGCCGCACTGGGGAGCACTCAGGGGATCAATCTCGATTCAGTTGCAGCGGTTGGCGCGCGGCTCGCGCAGCTCCGCGACGGCAAGAATTGGACGCTCGACGACGTTTCGGCGCGACTGAAGGTGTCGCCGCAAAAATTGCGGGCGCTTGAAAATGGTGATCTCAGCCTTTTCCCCGACCGAACTTTCGCGGCCGGCATCGTGCGCAGCTACGCGAAAATCATGGGTGCTGATCCGGCTCCGTTCACGGCGGCTTTGCGTCAAGCCAACGGTCCGCTGGAGCAAAATTTGTCGTTACCTGCATCATCTGGCGCGGGTTTGCCGCGCGGCCGGATGTCTGTCCCGCTCGGTGGTTCGCCTAGACGCCGTTCGTGGTTGTGGGGTGTGGCCGCTGTGATTGTCACGGTCATTGCGCTTGCCATGTGGCACACCGGCGGGGATTCCGCTGCGTGGCTAGCCCGGTTGAAAGCAAGCGCCAACAGCACGCCAGTCGCGTCGAACAGTGAGACGACCGCTGCTTCCGCAGTCTCGACGCCTGACGAGTTGGCTGCGGGCGGTGAGTCGGTTGCATCGTCGAGTGAAACCGCCAACGCGGCTTCGGCGAGCGTGCAGGCAAGCGCCCAGCCGATGCCGAGCCCACTTGGCACGGACGCGCTGCCAGCGTCGTCATCGACGGTCGCGGCCGTTCAGGGAGCGGCCCAGGGA
>NZ_JBAUSA010001358.1:0-3493 GCF_049581465.1 Caballeronia sp.
CCCTACAGCTGGGTCGGACGGTTGACCAACGGCGCGCTAACCGATTCGTTCGCCGGCATCGTGCTAGCCGAGACCTTCGTGGCGGCGCCATTCCTGATTATTGCCGCTCGCTCGGCCTTTGCTTCCATCGACCCCATGTACGAGGACGTGGCCGCGACCCTCGGCCATCGCGCGGGCAGCCGTTTTTTTCGCGTGACACTACCGGTTGCGTGGCCCGCGATCAGTGCAGGGCTGGCACTCGCGTGGCTTCGCGCGTTCGGCGAATTCGGGGCGACCGTGATGGTGGCTTATCACCCGTATTCCTTGCCGGTCTATACCTACGTAGTGTTCGGCGGCCAGGGCTTGCCGGCCATGATGCCGCTCTTGTTGCCCACGCTCGCCATCGCCGTGACTTGTGCAGCGCTCTCGCTTTATAGCCGTAACGGTCGCGCTTTTATCAGCGACCAGGCCGATGCCGAAGAGCCCTTCGATGAAACCCACGTCAAGCGCGCGACCGACACGGACGATCGTCGCTTGGCGATCGACCTGAAGAAACGCCTGGGCAATTTCGACCTCGCTATTCGATGGGCGCCACTCACGCGACGCCTTGCCATCATAGGGACGTCGGGCTCCGGGAAATCGCTGGCGTTGCGCCTGATCGCGGGCCTCGAAACGGGCGAACGCGCGAGCGTTTCACTCGGTGCAGATCGCCTTGACACCTTGTCGCCGGAGGAGCGTCGAATAGGCTATATGCCGCAGGACTACGGACTGTTTCCCCACATGAGCGTCGCGCAGCAACTGGCATTTCCTGTTCACGCCGATACCGCGAGCGCGCGGCAATGGGTCGACCAGCTCGGACTGACTACCCTTGTGCGGCGCTTGCCGCGAGAACTTTCCTTCGGCCAGCGCCAGCGCGTGGCGCTCGCCCGTGCGCTCACGCAGCATAGCCAGTTGCTGCTCTTCGACGAACCGTTCGCCGCACTCGATACTCCGCGTCGTCGCCTCCTCCAACAATCCCTGCGCGCGTTGCAGCGGGAGATATCGGCGGTGACGATCATCGTGACGCACGATCCCGATGAAGCCGCGCTCCTCGCCGACGAGGTCATGGTGATCGAGCAGGGTCGCGTGCTCCAGGCCGGTCCGATCATGACCGTGTTCGAACATCCCGTTTCAATGAGAGTCGCGCAATTGCTTGGTTTGCATAACGTCGGGCAAGGCCGGGTAATCAAGTCAGACGCGAACAAGACAAGCGTAGTCGAGCTTGGCGGCGCGCTTCACTTGAGCGCAACCACGCTCGACCTCGCGGCCGGACAAGCCGTGATGTGGCGCCTGCCCGCTGCCGCGATTCAGCCTCGCACGACAGGCATGTTCGAAGGCGTTGTCGATGCGATCGAATTGCGGCGCGGCGAACGTTACGTGCGGCTTAGCGTGCAAGGCCAGCCGTTCGATATCCCCAGTGACGATCCTTCCCTGCAGCCCGGCACGTCGCAGCGATTTTTCATCGATGAACAAAGGCTGACTGTCTGGCCCGTTGCCTGAATCCTTGACTTCCTTGAGCGCAAACGGATATTTTGGACCTGACGGGATGCAAGTGAGTTTCCCTGATAATGAGCGAAACGGGTGCCCGTGCATAAAAATCAACGGAGACAACAATGAACAATAAACTCTCGCGCCTGCGCGTGTGCAGCGTGGTCGCGGCAACGCTTTTCGGCCTGATGACGGCCTCAACCCAAGCCGCCACCGACTCGGTGAAGCTCGGGTTCCTTACCGACCTCTCCGGGCTCTACTCGGACTCCGACGGTCAAGGCGGCCTCGAAGCAATCCGCATGGCAATCGACGATTTCCAGGGCAGGGTGAACGGCAAGCCGATCGAGCTCGTCTATGGCGATCACCAGAACAAGGCGGATATCGCAGCATCGAAGGCACGTGAGTGGATCGACCGCGAAGGCGTCAACGGGATTATCGGCGGGACGAATTCGGCCACCGCGCTTGCGACCAGCCAGATCGCGGCTGACAAGAAGATTCCGTATATCAACGTCGGCGCGGGCGCGGACGCGCTAACGAACGAGCAATGCACGCCGTTCACCGTCCACTACGCCTATGACACGGTCGCACTCGCTAACGGCACGGGTCTGGCCGTGACCCGGGCAGGCGGCAAGACGTGGTACTTCCTCACGGCGGACTACGCGTTTGGCAAGGCGCTGGAAAAGAACACGTCGGAGGTCGTCATCGCGAATGGCGGCAAGGTCCTGGGCGCGGTTCGCCACCCCCTGTCGGCATCCGATTTCTCCGCGTTCCTGTTACAAGCGCAGGCATCGAAGGCGCAGGTCCTCGGGCTGGCTAACGCAGGCGGCGACGCCATCAATTCGATCAAGGCGGCAAAGGAATTCGGCGTGAGCAAGACGATGAAAATCGCCGCATTGCTGATCTTTCTTACCGACATCCACAGTCTTGGGCTGGACACCGCGCAAGGACTGGTCGCGACCGACAGTTGGTACTGGGACAAGGACGCGGACACGCGTAAATGGGCCCAGCGCTATTTTGGCAAGATGAAGAAAATGCCGACCAGCTTGCAGGCGGCGGATTATTCGGCGGCGACCACCTACCTGAAGGCGGTTCAGGCAGCCGGCACGACAGACGGCGTGAAAGTGATGGAGCAACTGCACAAGATGAAGATCGACGATATGTATGCAAAGGGCTATGTTCGCGCAGACGGCAGCATGATCCACGACATGTATTTGCTTGAAGTTAAGAAGCCGTCCGAATCGACCGGACCGTGGGATCTCGAGAAAATCACCACGACTATTCCCGGCGAACAGGCTTACGGGTCCAAAGCGGTTTCGCGCTGCGCGTTGTGGAAGTAAGCGCCCGGAATACGACTAAAAAAAACGCGAAACATCAGTGAGCGATCGGCTCTCGCCTACAATAACCCTCTGCTCGAAACCGGGGCGCAGCTTCAATGGCGCGTCGGTTTCGCCCGGACTGGCTCCTCTCATGCTCCTTATCGGCTTACCGGCAAACACGCAGCATGGTCACTGAAACTTCTTCTTCCGACTCCCTAGCCGTCGCGGAACGAGTGCGCGAACTCATGACGCGCCATGGCATCGGCAAGCGGCAGCAAACCGCCGAGCTATGCCGGATTCTCGACCTGAGTTTCTCGCAGGGCCATCGAAAGCTTCGCGGCAACAGTCCGTGGACGCTTGCACAAATCCGTCGCGTCGCAGAAGCGTTCGATGAACCCGCGCTGCAACTTTTCGACGCCACCAACGTCGATGTCGACGACACCGAAGGCACCGCCCACGACGCTGTCCTGATGCTCGGCGCCGTGGAGATTCCCTGCGTTGCATGGATTGGCGAAGCGCTCGAGCCCGGCAGCCGCCCCGATTTCATCGCGCAGGAAATGAATGGCCGCTGGCTCGTGACAATGCACGAAGGCGTGCTGCTGCAAGTCGCCCGCGATGTCCACAAGATCGAAATCCAGCCTCGTCGCACGGACATGGACAAGCCGTTGATC
>NZ_JBAUSA010001359.1:0-1766 GCF_049581465.1 Caballeronia sp.
GGCGAGTCCTTCCCGGCTCTTGCGAGGACACCGCGTGCCGAGTGCGCGTGCGGTTTCGTGGCATTATCGTGTGTACCTTCACAGCGCTGCAGGAGCGTACGTCATGGCGACTTATATCGTTTTTACACGAGAAAGCACGCAGGACCAGGGCGAGCTTGACACCTACCAAAGCAAGGTCGGCGAGACCTTCAAAGGTCACCCGGTCAAGATTCTCGCGGCCTACGGACCTCAGCAGGTGCTTGAGGGCGACGGGCCGGAGGGCGTGGTGATCGTGGAATTTCCGTCCACGGAGGATGCGCGTGCGTGGTATGACAGCCCGGCGTATCAGGAGGTCGTGCAGCACCGGTTCAAGGGGGCGCGCTATCGCGCGGTTCTCGTCGAAGGCAGGTGAGGCGTGCCCATGCGACGTGGTCGGCCGTAGAGGAGGATACTTGTCCAGCACCGCGTTAATGCAAGTTAATGCATTCAGCCAGGATTCCTTCATATGAAGACTCTATTGCTGGTCCCTCTTTGCGCAGCGTTGTTTTCGTTCAGCGGTGCGGCGTACGCGCAAATCGACTCATCGGAGCCGCAGGTGCTTATCAAGACCGCGACGCAGCAGATACTCGACGAGGTGCGAAGGCGGGCAATCGAGCCGAACGATATCCCTCGCATCATGGATATCGTGAACAGGGACATTCTTCCTTACACCGATTTTCACCGCACCACGTTGCTCGCGATGGGCCGCTACTGGAGGACGGCGACGCCGGCGCAGCAGCAACAAGTGGTCGAACAGTTCGAACTGCTCCTGATTCACACCTATTCGGGCGCGATTGGTCAGCTCCGCGCGGATCAAAAGATCGATTACCCGCCGTTGCACATCGCTCCAGCCGATACGGACGTTGTGGTGCGCACGGTCGCGCTCATGGGCGGCCAGCCGTCGGAGATCGACTACCGGCTGTATAAGACACCCCAGGGCTGGCGCTTATATGACCTGAACGTGCTCGGCGTCTGGCTGGTCCAGACATATCGGCAGCAGTTCAGCGACAGGATCCAGCAAAGCGGCGTGGACGGTCTGATTCAGTTTCTCACTGAGCGCAATCAGCAGCTCGCTTCAGGCAAGCAGTAAGTGACTAAGTTCGGGTAGGGTGGCGCTTCGCCGTTTCCTACCCTTATTTGGCCTCATAGGGCGCCGGCTCTACTAGCACGGCAGCCCGACAGCAAACCAAAACCGCGCGGCATAAAATAGCGCCTATGAGGAAAATCAAGCCCGCCGCCAGCGTCTTGTTCGATTTCCACCCCTCGGTCGCCAACTGGTTCACGCGTCACTTTCCAGCGCCGACAGAAGCGCAGACTCGTGCCTGGCCGCTTCTCAAAGCCCACCGCTCGACGCTGGTCGCCGCGCCGACGGGTTCAGGCAAGACGCTTACTGCATTTCTAGCCGCCATCGACGACCTGATACGCGAAGGCCTTGCGAACGGCGGGTTGCTGCCGGACCAGACAACCGTGGTCTACGTCTCGCCGCTCAAAGCACTTTCCAACGACGTCCGCATCAACCTGCAAGACCCGCTAGCCGGCATCGCCGAGGAGATGGAGCGCCTGGATCTCCCGCCCGTCGAGATCCGCGCTGCCGTGCGTACCGGGGACACCACCCAGCAGGAACGCAACGCGCTCAGGAAGCGCCCCGCGCATATCCTCGTGACCACGCCCGAGTCGCTTTACGTGCTGCTCGGTTCAAATTCCGGCCGCAGCATGCTTTCGACGACGCGCACGGTGATCGTCGACGA
>NZ_JBAUSA010001360.1:0-8219 GCF_049581465.1 Caballeronia sp.
CTACCGGGGCGCGCTCACCTTCGACAATGACGACCTCGCGTACGAGACGTTTCCGCCGCTATCGCAACTTAAGGGAACGGTAAGCTTTGGCGAAAAAACCGGGTCGCTGGATGGTCTCACTGGCAAATTGCTCGGCGGCGACATACGGGCGACCGGCGGTATAAAACCCGATGGCAGTTATGCACTACAGATGAATGGGCGTCTCGGCGCCGACGCCGCACAGGATCTCAAAGTGCGCAATCCCGAGCAAATCGCAAAGATTCTCAAGCACATCAGCGGCACGGCCCCTTACGACCTGCGGGTGCGGGGCGTGAAAACCGCGTTGCCCGAGATTCAGGTGAAATCCGACCTGACCGGCCTCGGCCTCGACTTTCCCGCGCCCTTGCGCAAGCAGGAAGGCGTGCCGATGCCGGTCGCGTTCACATTTGCGCCCGTCGCCCAGTCGCCTGACTTGCATGACGCCCAGCTTGTCTTCGGGCCGATCACGGCGCATTACGTGCTCAAGCGTGTCGATAAGACCGAGCCGACCGTTGAGCGCGGCGTAATCGGCGTGAACAAGGCGGCGGATTTGCCCGCGCAAGGCGTGAGTGCAAACATCGAGATGAACGAACTGGACGCCGATGCATGGCGCAAATTCATCGCCGACGTGGGGCCGATGCCGCAACCGGCTCCCACGGCGCAGTCAGGAACAGGCCAGCCGTCCGCGACCGTGAAGCAGTTCGCGCCTGACCAGGTCAACCTGCATCTGGCCAGGCTTACGCTGCTCAACCGGCATTGGGACGACGTCGTGGTCCGCGCCAGCCGGGACCCTGCGCAGAAGTGGCAGGCGAATATTGCGTCGGACCGGGTGTCCGGAGATGTCGAATGGACGCCCGGCGCGACGAGGGGAAGTCCGGGCACGGTACGAGGCCGTTTCACCAAGGTGGCGGTCCCCAACAAGGATGAAAGCGAACTTGTCGGGAAAGTGATCGGCAAACAACCGCGCAATATGCCAACGATCGATTTGATCGTAGACCAACTCGTGGTCCGCGATCACACGCTCGGACGACTCGAAGTCGATGCGCGTAATAGCGTGGAAGATGGCGCACCGGTCTGGCGTCTGGATAAGCTGGAACTCGCCAATCCCGACTCGACACTCGAAGCGACCGGCGACTGGCGCACGATTAACGAGCTTGACGACCCCGCCTCGGACGAGTCGCCTCGGCGCACCGCGCTCGATTTCAAGCTGGATATTCTCGATGCCGGCGCGCTCGCCGAGCGGCTTGGCGTGCATAAAACGCTCGAGAACGGCAAAGGCACGCTCGCAGGCCAACTCGCGTGGGACGGCAGTCCGGCCGCCATCAACTTCCCCACGCTCAATGGCGGGCTGACCGCCGATCTGGAGCATGGCCAGATTATCAAGGTCGAGCCCGGCGCGGCCAAACTGCTCGGCGTATTCAGCTTGCCGAGCCTCGCGCACTTCCTCACACTGGATTTCCAGGACGTGGTCGGCAAAGGCTTGCCGTACTCAAAAATCAGCGGCTCGGTCGCGATCCAGAACGGCATCGGACGCACCAACGATTTCACGATGGTGACAGCGCCCGCGCGAGTCGAAGTGACGGGCCTCATCGATTTGCCGGAGAAAACCGAGGATCTTCACGCGAGGGTGATTCCGACCATTGGCGCCGGCACCGTGGCGCTGGGCGCTGCGATCATCAATCCGCTGCTCGGGCTGGGCACGCTGGTGGCTGACGTGGTGCTGTCGAAATCGATCGGCCAGGTCTTTGCACGCGACTATTCCATTACGGGTCCGTGGTCGAAACCGGTCGTTCAGCGGGTGAAAGGCGATCAGGGTAAGATCGAAACTCCGGCCGCAGCAGTCGATAATTAAGCCTTTTCCGCCTGTTGCGCCTCGCGTTTGAAGAGGGTTTAGCGCCCTATTTTGCAGGCTGACATGAGCGAAAAATCAACCGAAACGTTCCGCGTGGCCGCGCTCCAGATGGTCAGCACGCCGGATCGCGAGCGCAATATCGCGGAAGTCGGACGTTTGATCGCAGAGGCCGCGCGCGATGGCGCGCAACTTGTGCTGCTGCCCGAATATTTTTGCTTCATGGGTTTCAAGGACACGGACAAGCTTGCTCTGCGCGAAACGCCCGGTCACGGTCCAATCCAGCAATTTCTCGCCGATGCCGCGCGAGAGTACCGCGTGTGGGTGATTGGCGGAACGCTGCCCCTGGAGTCGCCGGATGCGTCGCGGGTACTGAACACCACACTCGTCTTCGACCCAACGGGCACGCAGGTTGCGCGCTACGACAAGATTCATCTGTTCAATTTCGAGAAAGGCACGGAGTCCTTCGACGAAGCCCGCACCATCCAGCCAGGCGCCGACGTGCAAACTTTCAACGCGCCGTTCGGACGCGTGGGGTTGTCGATCTGCTACGACCTGCGCTTTCCCGAGCTTTACAGGAAGATGGGCGATTGCGCGATGATCGTCGTGCCGTCTGCATTCACCTACACGACCGGCCGAGCGCACTGGGAATTGCTGCTGCGTGCACGCGCCGTTGAAAACCAGTGCTACGTGCTCGCCGCCGCGCAAGGCGGCACCCACGAAAACGGACGCCGCACATGGGGCCACAGCATGTTGATCGACCCATGGGGGGAGATCGTCGCCGTGCGCGACGAAGGCGCGGGCGTTGTGGCCGGCGCCATCGACCCGGCGCGCATCGCTACCGTGCGACAAAGCCTGCCCGCATTCAGGCATCGCGTACTTTAGTTAAACGAGCTCACGCTAGAATGCTTTCAATCCCTACTGACATCGCCACAGGCAACGAATGAACATCATCGAACCCGGCATCCGAAATCTCGCCTCCGCGAAAGATATTCTTCTGACGCCCTACGGCCTCGACGAATCCACCATTATCCGTACGCTGGCCGAGATTTTTACGCACCGCGTGGACTACGCGGATCTCTATTTCCAGTCAACGCGCAGCGAAGCGTGGAGCCTGGAGGAAGGCATTGTCAAATCCGGCAGCTTTAGCATCGATCAAGGTGTCGGCGTGCGCGCCGTGTCGGGCGATCGGACAGCGTTCGCGTATTCGGACGACTTGTCACCTGAATCGATCCGCCAGGCCGCGCTTACCACCCGCGCTATCGCCAAGGCGGGCGGTGGCAAGCACAAGATCAAGTCGGCAAGTTCGCTGACCGGCGTGTTCGGGCGCGATTTGTATCGGCCGGCTGATCCGCTGACGTCCCTCGACGCGACCGCCAAGGTAAAGCTGCTCGAACGCGTCGAACAGATGGCGCGCAGCCGCGATTCGCGGGTCGTACAGGTCATGGCGGGCCTCGCCGGCGAACACGACGTCGTGCTGGTCGCGCGCAGCGACGGCGCGCTGGCCGCGGATATCCGTCCGCTCGTGCGTGTATCGGTGACGGTGATTGCAGAGAAAGACGGTCGCCGCGAGATCGGCAGTGGGGGTGGCGGTGGTCGCTTCGACTACTCGTATTTCACCGACGAAATCCTCTCGAGCTACGTCGACCAGGCCGTCCACGCAGCGCTCGTCAACCTGGAAGCGCGCCCGGCTCCCGCCGGCGCAATGACCGTTGTTCTCGGACCGGGCTGGCCCGGCGTACTGCTGCACGAAGCCATTGGCCACGGGCTCGAGGGCGATTTCAACCGAAAGGGATCGTCGGCGTTCGCGGGACGAATCGGCGAACGGGTCGCGGCGAAGGGCGTGACCGTCGTCGACGACGGAACGCTGCCCAATCGTCGCGGGTCGCTCAATATCGATGACGAGGGTCATCCCACGCAGTGCACCACGCTGATTGAAGACGGCATTCTTAAAGGCTATATCCAGGACTCCCTGAACGCGCGGCTAATGAACATGCCGGTGACAGGCAACGCGCGTCGCGAATCGTACGCATCATTGCCGATGCCGCGCATGACGAACACTTACATGCTCAACGGCGACAAGGATCCGGGCGAAATCCTGGCGTCGGTGAAAAACGGCTTGTACGCGGTCAATTTTGGCGGCGGTCAGGTCGATATCACCAACGGCAAGTTCGTGTTTTCGGCGTCCGAAGCGTACATGATCGAAAACGGCAAGGTCACGTATCCGGTGAAGGGCGCGACGCTCGTCGGCAGCGGCCCCGAGTCGCTGAAGTATGTGACCATGATCGGCAACGACATGGCGCTGGATGGCGGCGTGGGCGTGTGCGGGAAGGAAGGCCAGAGCGTGCCGGTCGGTGTCGGGCAGCCGACGTTGCGAATCGAGAAAATGACGGTGGGCGGTACGGTCTAACGACGATTCTTCGGCGTGCGCCTTGCGGAAACTCCGCATGGAGCACGCTCGTTTCATGCGAAACCTCTACAGAACACGCGGATTATCCGCATTTTGCTAGGCCGTAACTTGTCAACCGCGCTTGTTTCGGGTTATAAAGTTTGACGCTCAAATTTCAACGACTGCCTAAACCACCCCGCCCGCCGCCATGTCCGCCAAGTTTTATTTTTACTTTTTTTGGTATCTCAAGCCGCTGGCGGATCGAGAGGGGTGAGTCGTTTTGTAGAACCCAAGTTTCCCGAAAAACCGCCAGCTCAGCCTGGCGGTTTTTTTATGCCCAATGTTTTTTGCGTCGCAATGTTTTTGCGCCGTGTATGTAGCACCAAAAACTTACGCAGCACCAAAAACGAGTTCCTGGAGAACCAGCCATGCCCCCGCACAACACCGACGATGTCCGAATTCGCGAATTGAAAGAACTGACGCCGCCCGCTCACCTGATCCGTGAGTTCGCGTGCTCGGAAGCGGTATCGAACCTCATCTACGACTCCCGCCAGTCGATGCACCGCATCCTGCACGGCATGGAGGACCGCTTGATTGTGATCGTGGGGCCGTGCTCGATCCACGACACCCGAGCCGCGCTGGAATACGCGGGCCGGCTGGTCGAGCAACGCAAGCGTTTCGCTGGCGAGCTTGAAATCGTGATGCGCGTGTATTTCGAAAAGCCGCGCACGACGGTCGGCTGGAAGGGTTTGATCAACGACCCCTACATGGACAACAGCTTCAAGATCAACGACGGGTTGCGCACCGCGCGCGAATTGCTGCTGCGGATCAACGAACTCGGCTTGCCTGCCGGCACCGAGTACCTCGACATGATTAGCCCGCAGTACATCGCGGATTTGATTTCGTGGGGTGCGATCGGTGCCCGGACGACGGAATCGCAGGTGCATCGCGAATTAGCGTCCGGGTTGTCGTGTCCGGTCGGTTTCAAGAACGGCACGGATGGCAACGTGAAGATTGCCGTCGACGCTATCAAGGCCGCGTCGCAACCGCACCATTTCCTGTCGGTGACGAAGGGCGGTCATTCGGCCATCGTTTCGACTGCGGGGAATGAGGATTGCCACATCATCCTGCGTGGCGGGAAGGCGCCGAACTACGACGCCGACAACGTGAACGCCGCGTGCAATGACATCAGCAAGGCTGGGTTGGCGGCGCGCCTGATGATTGACGCGAGCCACGCGAACAGTTCGAAGAAGCATGAAAACCAGATCCCGGTCTGCGCCGATATTGGCCGGCAGATTGCGGGCGGCGACGAGCGGATTGTCGGAGTCATGCTGGAATCGCATCTTGTTGCGGGAAGGCAGGACTTGAAGGAAGGCTGCGAATTGACCTATGGGCAAAGCATCACGGATGCGTGTATTGGCTGGGACGAGAGCGTGGATGTGCTGGAAGCTCTGGCGGAATCGGTCAAGCAGCGCCGCGTAGTGCGCGGCAACGGAAACTAACGCTCGACCGCTGGGCTTGGGGGCCGGGTGTTGGCGGCTGGGCCGGTTCTGCTTGCGGCTAGCAGAACCGCCCTCCCTACTCCCTTACGTGCTCCCACCCCACTTCGGCCCCACCGTCCGAACGGTTCAACACCCGCGCCAGCACAAACAACAAATCCGATAGCCGATTGACGTATTGTCGCGGCGCGTCGTTGATGTCGCCCGCGCGGCCGAGCGCCACAATCGAACGCTCCGCACGCCGACACACCGTCCGTGCAACATGCGCCAGCGACGCCGCCCGCGACCCGCCCGGCAAGATGAACTCCTTGAGCGGCGCCAAGCTCGAATTATATTCAGCAATCCAGTCGTCAATTCGCCCTAGTTGCGCCGCCTGGATCATCGAATGCCCAGGAATGCAAAGCTCGCCACCCAGATCGAAGAGATCGTGCTGGATCGCTACAAGCGCCACACGTACGTCGTCCGGAAGCGCTTCGCACAGCAACACGCCAACCTGCGAATTTAGCTCGTCCACATCGCCAATCGCCACGATCCGCGCGTCGTCCTTCTGCACGCGACTGCCGTCGCCAAGACCCGTCGTGCCGTCGTCGCCAGTGCGCGTCGAAATCTTGCTCAGGCGATAGCCCATGATCATCTCCCATGTTCGATCCATCTCGGAAACGCATTATAGGCATCGCCTTCACGGGTTTGCCGCCCGAACCTGTTTTGGCTATCGGCGTAAAATACGACCATAAAAGGCGGGTATTGCTGCATCCCAATACAGAATCCTGAACAATCCACCTCTTCCGTTGTCCGGAGACATGCCGTGAATCATCCCATTGCGCCACTCGCCGTTCGTCGCGCCTTTCCCGCCGCGCTCCTCGATTCACTGAAGAGCCAGTTCGCCGAACGCGCCTCCACGACGGCCGCCGTGCGCGAACATCACGGCCGCGACGAATCGCCGTACGACCCGCAATTGCCCGATGCAGTCGTCTTCGTGACCACGACGGACGAGGTCCAGACGGTCGTGCGCCTGTGCGCCGAACACGGCGTGCCTGTGATTGCGTACGGCAACGGTTCGTCGCTGGAAGGTCATTTGCTCGCGGTTCAAGGCGGCGTATCGATCGATCTGTCGGGCATGAACCGCGTGCTGTCGATCAACGCCGAGGACCTCACGGTGACCGTCGAACCTGGCGTTTCCCGCAAGCAGTTGAACGAAGCGCTGAAGGACACGGGACTATTTTTCCCTATCGATCCGGGCGCGGACGCGAGTATCGGCGGGATGTCGGCGACGCGCGCATCGGGCACGAACGCCGTGCGCTACGGCACCATGCGCGAAAACGTACTCGGCCTGAACGTCGTTCTCGCCGATGGCCGCGTCATCAAGACAGGCACGCGCGCGCGCAAATCGGCGGCGGGATACGACCTCACGCGCTTGTTCGTCGGCTCGGAAGGCACGCTCGGCGTGATCACCGAAATTACCGTGCGGCTGTATCCGCAACCGGAAGCGGTCTCGGCAGCGGTGTGCGCATTTGCATCAATGGGCGACGCCGTTCGCGCCGTCATAGAAACAATCCAGATGGGCGTGCCGGTGGCGCGCGTCGAGTTCCTCGATTCGCTGACGGTGCGCGCGATCAATCGTTACGCGAATTACACGTTCCGCGAATCGCCGATGCTGTTCTTCGAGTTCCACGGCACCGCAGCCAGCGTGAAGGAACAGGCGGAAACCGTGCAGGAAATCGTCGCGCAAAATGCGGGCGCGGATTTCGAATGGGCAACCCGACCCGAAGATCGCAGCCGCTTGTGGAACGCGCGTCACAACGCATTTTTCGCGATGCTGCAACTGAAGCCCGGTTGCCGCGCCGTGACCACGGACGTTTGCGTACCGATATCGCGGCTAGCGGAATGCGTGATCGAAACGGAAGAGGATTTGAAGCGATCCAGTTTGTTGTGCCCGATCGTCGGCCACGTGGGCGATGGCAATTTCCACGTCGCCATGCTGCTCGATCCGAATAAGCCGGAAGAGCGCGCGGAAGCTGAGGGGATCAACGAACGCATCGTGCAACGCGCGCTGCGCATGGGCGGCACGTGCAGCGGCGAACATGGCGTCGGGTTGCACAAGATGGGTTTCATGATCGAGGAGCACGGCGAGGACGGCATTGACGTGATGCGCTCAATCAAGCACGCGCTCGATCCGAATAACATCATGAATCCAGGCAAGATTTTCTCGTTCGCCGCCTGACGCAAACAAGCAGGAAGAAGGCGCTGAAAAGCAGCCCCGTAATTAGCCGGATCGACGGTCGCGCCCCACAGGCGCAAGATCGGATTCATCGCTTCCTGGAATGATTCCAGAGCACGAAACGCCGGGGAGGAGACATGAACGCACCCACCGAGCTGGCCGCGGTGAGCTTGACGCCCGACATGCTGGCACAACGCCAGCGGGAAGTCGTACAGGCATTGATGGCGGTGCTACCGAACCACTGCC
>NZ_JBAUSA010001361.1:0-3050 GCF_049581465.1 Caballeronia sp.
CATCAACGCGACGGCCGCACGAGCCTCGTCGACGGGCCGTTCGCCGAGGCAAAGGAAGTGATCGGCGGATTCTTCCTGCTTAATTGCGCGACGAAGGAAGAGGCAATCGAGATCGCCCGCGCGTGCCCGGTCGTCGAATGGTGCGAAGTCGAAGTGCGCAAGGTGGGCCCTTGCTGGGATTGAACGGTCGCGGCGGGAAGTGATTTTGTTCGCGCTGTGTCGATTTGTATCGGCGTGGTTCGTCGTGGGGAGGAGGGCGCGCGTGACGCTCTTTCTAAAAATGGCGAAACAAGGAGAGCCGCGATGCGATTCATGATCCTGGTCAAGGCGACCGCGAAGTCCGAGGCGGGCGCGCTGCCCGAAGACGCGTTGATTGCCATGATGGCGAGCTTTCACGAAGAACTGGCGAAAGCAGGCGTGCTGCTTGACGCGGCCGGTCTACAGCCAAGTGCAAAGGGCTGGCGCGTGGCTTACGAGGGAGGGCGGCGCGCAGTAATCGAGGGGCCTTTTGCGGAGACGAAGGAGCTCATTGCCGGCTACACGCTGATCCAGGTTCGCTCGCGCGACGAAGCGATGGAATATGCCCGCCGTTTCCCCGCCCCGATGGGCGACCAGGAGAGCGGGTTGATCGAAGTACGCCAACTCTATGAACTCGACGATTTCGGCCCGAGCGACTCCGTTGAGCGGTTTCGCCAACTCGAAGCGTCGCGTCGTTAAGGCGCCTGACACACCATGAGCGAAACCGACACACCATGAGCGAAACCGACGCGTCCAGAGCCGCCACCGATCGCGCGATCGAAACCGTGTGGCAGATGGAATCGGCGAAGGTGATCGCGGTCGTCGCGCGGATGGTGCGCGACGTCGCGCTAGCTGAGGAATTCGCGCAGGACGCGCTCGTCGCGGCGCTTGCCCACTGGCGCACCCACGGCGTCCCGGACAACCCAGCAGCATGGCTAATGACGACTGCCAAGCATCGCGCCCTG
The DNA here is from genome assembly GCF_049581465.1 of Caballeronia sp. Classification (GTDB taxonomy): domain Bacteria; phylum Pseudomonadota; class Gammaproteobacteria; order Burkholderiales; family Burkholderiaceae; genus Caballeronia. Next base: position 984 of record NZ_JBAUSA010001361.1, read on the forward strand.
GACCGCCTGCGCCAGGACGCGCTTCACTCACGCAAGCACGAGGAACTCGGACGCGACATGGACGCGCGCGAGGAACACATCACGCCAGATTTCGTCGATACCCTCGATGCCGCGCACGAAGACGATATCGGCGACGATCTGTTGCGACTGGTATTCACGGCGTGTCACCCGGTGTTGTCGCTCGACGCCCGCGTCGCGCTGACCTTGCGGCTGCTTGGCGGCCTCACCACCGATGAAATCGCCCGCGCTTTCCTGCAATCCGAACCCACGATTGCGCAGCGAATCGTGCGGGCGAAGCGAACGCTCTCGGCGGCGCGCGTGCCGTTCGAAGTGCCGCAAGCCGATGCTCGCGCGCAACGCCTGGGGGCGGTGCTGGAAGTCATCTATTTGATTTTCAACGAAGGGTATTCGGCGACCGCCGGCGACGACTGGATGCGGCCCTCGCTTTGCGACGACGCGCTGCGCCTTGGCCGCATTCTCGCCGGTCTCGCGCCCGATGAAAGCGAGGTGCATGGTCTTGTCGCGTTGATGGAGATCCAGGCATCGCGAATCCACGCGCGAACCGATGCCAACGGGCGGCCCGTGTTGCTGATGGAGCAGGATCGCGGCCGCTGGGATTCCCTGCTGATTCGCCGCGGGCTCGCTTCGCTGAGACGGTCCGAGGCGTTGGGCGGAGCACTCGGCCCGTACGCGTTGCAAGGTGCGCTTGCGGCATGTCACGCGCGGGCACACCGTGCAGCGGACACGGACTGGGTGCAGATCGTGGCCTTATACGATGCGCTCGTGATGGCAGCACCATCGCCTGTCGTGGAGTTGAACCGCGCGGTGGCGGTGGGCATGGCGTTCGGTCCGGCGTCGGCGCTTGAAATTGTCGATGAACTTCGCTCAAATGCGACGCTTGCCAATTACCACTGGTTGCCGAGTGTTCGCGGTGACTTGCTGGCAAAGCTGGGACGGCGCGACGAAGCGCGCGCGGCGTTCGAGTGCGCCGCCGCGATGACGCGCAACGCACGCGAGCAGGCGTTATTGCTGGCGCGCGCGCAGGAAATGAAGGAGTGATTGTTTCCATCCATGCATCAATTCAACCGGATTAAGACCTGCGCGGGCTTCTAAACACCACGGAGTGGGAAAGTAGTTAGTAATTATTTATTAATGCGTAAGTCAGGATTGAGCCAAACTTAATCGACGGATTTTATCGTGTGCCTATGCACCATTGCAGCAATAAAATCGGTCAATGGCCTGAGGTCATTGACTTTTTTAAAATGCAATGACGTGAACGATGTCGATCGAACATCGATTAATCGAAACTGGATTTCATACTTCTCCGAAGCATCGATTTCGCCGCAGCGCAGCACATTCAAGACGTTGAGCCGCTTGTAGACCGCGCCTCCTCGTTATCGCTCCCTCTCGGGCGGTCGCTTAAGTTTTATTGATAAGCAGCCGATAAGGCAGAATAGGCACCTTCCGTGGAAACCGTCATTAAATAATCCGCACGGAGTTCAAGAGACGTGCCGAATCCGACAGCCTTAAAGACCGGAAAGCTATGCCGACGCCATTAAAATTCGAAAGCGGGGATTTCTCACAAAACGATGCGGAAGAAGTCTGGCGGGAAGGTCTTGGTTCCATTTACGAGATCGATCGGGAAAAAGATCCAGACGCGCCTTTTAACGCGAGCATGGAAAGCTGGGACATGGGCGCGATGGTGCTCACGCGCCACGTTGCGCACAATGATGTCCATTTCCAGCGCACGAAGCGAAAGATCGCCACGTCAGGCATTGACCATTACCTCGTGCACTGTCTGCTCGATGGCGCGCTGACATCCACCTACGGGCGCGAGACGCAGCAGGTGCCGCACGGTTCGATCGTCGTGCGCGATCTCAGCGTGGAAAACTCGGCTTTCGCCCGCGACGCGCCCATGCTCACGCTCACTATCCCGCGCCAGGCTATCGACCGGCGCACAGCCGGCGCGTTGCGCATTCACGGGGTGTGCTGGGAGGCGAGCGATCCAATCGGTGTACTAATTGGGTCGCACATGAGGAGCCTCGCCAGCGTCGCGACTGAAATGAA
>NZ_JBAUSA010001362.1:0-2892 GCF_049581465.1 Caballeronia sp.
GGATATGGGTATCGAAGACCTTCGGGCCGATCGCCCGGCCGATCCAGTAGTTCACCGTGTTGCCAAGCACCGCCGCGATCAGCAGCAGCACGATCAGCGCGCCGAGATCCATCGATCCGCTCGCCGCAAACGCGCCGCCGATGAAGAGCAGCGAATCACCCGGTAAGAAAGGAAACACCACGAGTCCGGTTTCGCAGAACACGATCAGGAACAGCACGGCGTACACCCAGGCGCCGTAGTGCTGAATGAAGTAACCGAGCGATTTGTCGAAGTGGAGAATAAGAGTCAGGAATGACAGCAGCGTATCCAAAAGGGGCCTCGATCAGGTTTGAATTAGCAGAAACTTGGGGCACGGAAGCGCGCATGCGCGGACGCATTGTCGCGATAGAAACGGTCGCGCCATGATACCGAACTCGACGCGGGAAAATTTCCGAAGCGCCTGTTTATTGACCGTTTTTGGGGGCTTGCCGGCCCGCGGGCATTGCGCTGGAACGCACAAAATGGCTCGGGGAACGCTAACCGGCAAAGGCGCACCGGGAGACCAAACAGCGACGAAATCGTTCACGGGCGTGAAGCTTTATAATTCGGCATGCCCGATCTCATCGACTCATCCGACACGATTTCTCCTCCCGCCGCGCGTGCGCTGCGCGCCATTGCGCCCCTGCCCGACCAGCTGATCAGCCAGATCGCGGCGGGTGAAGTGGTCGAACGGCCAGCATCCGTGGTGAAGGAACTGCTCGAAAACGCGCTTGACGCCGGCGCATCGAGTCTGCGGATCACGCTCGACGAAGGCGGCGTGAAGCGCATCTTGATTGTCGACGATGGGTGCGGCATCCCCCCCGACGAACTTCCGCTCGCGCTGCTGCGCCATGCCACCAGCAAGATCCGCACGTTGGCCGAATTGGAATCCGTGGCATCGCTCGGGTTTCGGGGCGAAGCGCTGGCGTCGATAGCATCCGTGGCGGAATTGTTCATCACCAGCCGCACGGCGACGTGCGCGCACGCTACGCGCATCGATGCCCAAACCGGCGCGCTCACGCCTGCGGCCGGCACGACCGGCACGACAATGGAGGTCCGCGAGCTGTACTTCAACACGCCCGCGCGCCGCAAGTTTCTCAAGAGCGAGCAGACCGAACTTGGCCATTGCCTTGAAGTCATCCGCCGCGTCGCGCTGTCGCGTCCGGATGTGGCAATTTCGGTGATCCATAACGGCAAGGCCGTGGAGCACTGGAACGCGTCGAATCCGGCTACGCGCGTATCGAAGATTCTCGGCGAGGTCTTCGCCACCGCGCATTTACCGCTCGATGAACGCGCCGGACCCCTTGCCGTGTATGGCTGCGCCGGCTTGCCGACCGCGAGCCGCGGCCGCGCCGACCAGCAATACTTCTTCGTCAACGGGCGCTTTGTGCGCGACAAGCTGTTGACCCACGCCGTGCGAGCCGCTTATGAGGACGTGCTGCATGGGAATCGCTATCCGTCGTATGTGTTGTTCCTCGATTTGCCCCCCGAATCGGTCGATGTGAATGTGCATCCGTCGAAAATCGAAGTTCGATTCCGCGACTCGCGCTCGATCCACCAATATGTATTCCACGCCGTGCAGCGGGCGTTGGCACGCAACGCGGGGGCATCGCCCGAAACGACTGCGGGCGGGCATGCCGCCCAGATCGAGCCGACGGGGATAGGCCAGTTCAGCGCTCGGCCTTATGCGGGCGCTGGCGTCCTTTCAATGAACGAGGCGTCCGGGCCGAAGAGTGAAAGCGGCACGAACTGGCTGCGGCAATCGCGAATGACGCAGGGCAACTTGCCGGTCGCGCAACCGCTGGCACTGTACGACGCGTTGTTCGGCCGCAAGGATGTGAACGCGGGAACGTCTGGCGATGCGACTTTGCCCGAGAGTGGCGCAGAGGAACGCTACGCGCCGTTGCGCTCGCCGATCGATCCGCCTTATGCGGCGTCGCCGGGTGCTGCGTATGGCGCATCTTATGCGTCGGCGGACGATCAGCCGCTCGGGTTCGCGCTTGGCCAGATCCACGGTATCTACGTGCTGGCGCAGAACGCACAGGGCTTGGTTATCGTCGATATGCACGCCGCCCATGAGCGGATTCTCTATGAGCAGTTCAAGAACGCACTGGCCGACCGCGCAATCGCTGTTCAGCCGTTGCTGATTCCGGTGACGATGAGCGTCGATGCGGTGGAGATGGGTGTCGTGGAGGAAGAGCGCGACGTGCTCGATGCGCTCGGTTTCGACCTCGCGATCCTGTCACCGGGATCGATTGCCATACGCGCCGTGCCCGCGCTGCTGAAGGATGCCGATTTGCAATCCTTGGCGCGCGCGGTGATTGCCGATTTGCAGGCTTACGGCGGCTCGCGCGTGCTGACGGAACGCCAGCACGAAATGCTTGGCACGCTTGCATGCCATCACGCGGTGCGGGCAAACCGTCGGCTGACACTCGACGAGATGAACGGGCTTTTGCGCCAGATGGAAGCTACTGAGCGCGCCGATCAATGCAATCACGGCCGTCCGACCTGGTATCAACTGACGCTCGGCGACCTTGACCGCCTGTTCATGCGCGGTCAGTGATCGTGAAAAAGATCGCGTGTTTATTGGGACCTACCGCGTCGGGAAAGACGGCGGCGGCTTTGGCATTTTCGTCGCGTCATCCGGTCGAGATAATCAGTGTGGATTCCGCGCTGGTTTATCGGGGAATGGATATTGGGACGGCAAAGCCGACTGCTGACGAGCGCGCGTTGGCGCCACATCATTTAATTGACGTTATCGATCCGACCGAGTCCTATTCCGCTGCGCAATTCCGCGATGACGCATTGCGTCTGGTGAAGGAAATCGAGTCGCGCGGCCGCGTGCCGTTGTTAGTCGGCGGCACGATGTTGTAT
>NZ_JBAUSA010001363.1:0-8666 GCF_049581465.1 Caballeronia sp.
GGAGGATCGCGCGCCCTTGGTAACGAGTCAGTGCGAGCGGCTGAGCTGCCCATGCCGCATCGAGTTCGGTTGCTAGCGAATATTCATGTTTGAGCCGCCGCAGGCTCTGGGGCGACGGCCGTTCAGCGGCAACCGCGAGCGCCAGGATCGGCGTCTGTTTGCCGAGTTCCCTCCCGCGGTAGAGGGTGAAGTCCGCGTCCTCGCGAAGCGGCTCTAACATGTACCCGGAATCCTCTGCCATAGAGAACACTCGTGTTGTCACGACGAAAGGCCGCTCCTTTCCCGGTGAGAGAAACGGGCTCCTAAAACTCCGCAATCGTGGGCAATGCTATTGTCAGATCAGGGGAAGCGCCCATGCTGCGAGGGCCGTTCTCCCCATGGCGAGACCTGATGATTGTCGCACACCGATTTGCCATCGGTGGATGATTGTCGCCCTCTGGTTTCGGCTGACCTGACGCAACATCGGCGAATGGCCGTTTCGAGTTGTGGCGCGGCCGCTCGAACCGCCTCTTCACCGTTGGCGTGAATGTTGTGAAACGCCAGTGTTCGCAGGTTACAGAGACGACCTTTCGACTCCCCTGCAGGCGAAATAGAATGCGCCCTCGCCCTTGATAATGCCGGCCTCGCGGAATCGGTACCTCCCGAACCTCAATTGCCTGAATGACCCCGAGAGGTCAGCACTTTTCGGCGTATGGAACCGGGCAGCGCAACCTCGCCTAGTCTGCTTGCGAAAGCTGGAATACATTCCCTTCGGAATCCTCTCCGTCGCACATCAGTTGAGCGAATCCGTCGTAGCGCTTCAGATTGCGCATTGGGACGCCGGCGTTCACAAGCTTGTCCCGCAATTCCGGTAAGCCCGATTGCACCGAGAAAACGATCTTGGAATTCGAGTGATTGGGCGCTGCTGGTCGGTCGCGGTATGGCTCGCCGACATGGTGCAGCGCAATCTCGGTCTCCCCCGCCTTTAGTACAACCCATTCGTCCTGAATCTCTTCCGTGACGGGAAGACCAAAGTGCGTCTGATAGAACGACTTCAGTAGTGCAACATCGCGGACAAACAGTATCAAGCGCGTCATTGAGACGGACATCGAATTCCCCGAATGTGTTTTTACGATCGATCTTCAGCCGTGGAAGTATACGCTCGCCGATGTCGGCTGCGCCGCAGCATCGCTGACTGGTTTGCTGTGACTGCGCATTTATGTCCAATCCGAAGGATACCCAACTATTGATCGTACCGTGTGGGCTAGCGACCCTCGATATACGGAGCAGTGTTGGAGGGAACGTATGGCCGTCTATGAGAACCTATCACTGGGGCCGGGTCCATCTCGCTTGTCCGCACACCGATGACCGAAGTGCGAAAATAGCGGAATTCAACAGCTGGGACGTCGAAATTGCATATTGAGCGCGCGCGACACGCGCCAGTCAATATTGCGGCGACGAGCAACTGGCCCGTAACGTGCGAGCGTTCATAGACTGGGCGCGTAGCGCCGCTTCGCGGCAGCCTATGCATACCTCAACGCCCACGAACGTGTTCACCCATCGCCTTGTGCTGCACCTGAATCGAGCCGCGGTTCGGAACAGACTGCCCCGCCTCGTTACTTGTTTGCACCAAGTCGAATCTTCGCTTCACGCTGTGTGGTGTTCGTATGAGAAAACGAGCGCCTGGTACTCGCTTCAAGGCGAAGACGTTGATGTCCGTGCTTTGTGAAATACGCATTCGGAAACAGAGAGTGGCAAGGCTGCGCCTTGCAATGCCGATAGTCCCGGTGACCGTAAATGTTACCGTGTAGCCCATTTCTAAGCCGAACTTGTTTCGCATTACCGACAGGGAAGTAGATATGAACCACCCTGAAACCCTCGAATCCGTACAGTGCGTGATTTGCAGACGTTGTGGCAACACCTGTGCGTCCGATGCCGATGACTGTTCACGTTGCGGGGCGTTAAATCACACTGCACCTTGGGAGAGGGACAGTCTGAACAATTCGGAGGCCCCGGTCGGACGTCATCCTCAGCGCTTGCGTCGGGTGCATGTTTCGAGCCCGTATCCAAGCCTACAAGAGGAGGTCTTGCCTCGCCCGACGAGTACGCGCCGAAAACACAGACCGGGGTTGCGCCCGCCAGCGGTGATCACTGTGATCGGCCTGTTCATAGCGGCCTTTGCTTACACCAGCACCGGTGGAAGGTTCGAGCGTGCCTCCGCGTCGCAGCACGTGAGTGCATCTGGCACGGTTATGGCCCTCTCATCCAGCAATAGCGCCGGCGAGTCAGAAACGAAGCCCGCGTTATCTTCGCCGTCGTTGGCACCCGGCACGGAGGTCGACAAATCGAGTGCCGACTTCATGCCAACCACGGACATCATCGCGACGCGAGTGGCTGGCATCGTGACCGGCGCACGTTACGCGCTGCGAAAAGGGGATTTGACAGATGCACGCGAGCGCCTTGGAAGGCTGCCCGCAAGCCTGCAAACCAATCCGGAGGCGCATCTCTTGTTCGCCGATTTGGTTCGACGTGAACGGGAGCGCGATGCGGCCTTGCAGCGTGCGCGATGGTGCGAAGAAGGCAAGGACTGGTCATGCGTGGCCCGTAACGCGGCCCATGTACAAACGCTTGATACAAGCAACGCAGAATCGCGCGTCATGCTCTCGAATGCCATTATCGAGATCGGCTGGGCTGGTAGTGCGGCATCGACCGCGCCGAACGGCCCCGCACAGGCTTCAGCGCGACCCCGTACCGACAACCAATAGACTGAACGCGCACCGCTGGAGCCGCCCGTGTACGCGTTCGAATTGACGAAAAATTGGCGCCAGGCTAACAAGCGTGACGCATCGTCCAATTAGCCTGGTTACGCTAGGCGGCCCTCGCCGTAACAAGTCGTTGTCCCCATCCGGTTCGGATGGGCCCGTCATCCACTTGAAACTCGACGAGCGCAGACAAAAACCGCTGGCGGAGCGTGCTTTGACCGCTAAGCGATAAGCGGTCCACGAGCCGCCCGACCAACGCACCGCGCAAACTATCAGCGGTGCTCCCGTTCTTCGCCGCGCGCGCTGCGTCCGCACGAAGCCAAGTCTCAGGCTGCGATGTGTTTCTGCATGAACACACTCAGTGGGTCGTTCGTGTAATCGCCAAACGGTCCGCGGCGCTCATAGCCGGCTGAGGCATACAAAGCCAGCGCCGCATGTTGGTACGGTCCGGTTTCGAGCTTGAGCAAATTACAGCCACAGCCTAGTGCCCGGGACTCAAGCAGCGCCAGGAGCTTCTTGGCGACGCCTTGCCCTCGGCCGCGAGAACTGACATACATGCGTTTGACTTCGCCGAATTCAGGGCAGAGGACTATCGCCCCACATCCCATTGCCTCGCCCGTACTATCCCTCGCAACGGCAAATAAGACATTGGCTTGCTTCAAGGGCGCCAGGTCAAGGACGTGCCTGCTCTCTGGTGGGTACAGGGTGTCCTGATAAGCGTCCAGCTCAGCAATGAGGGCGATCACATCAGGTTGATCGGGTGATTCGAAGGCGATAGTCATGGCTGAAGAAGCGATCATCCCCCGGCCCGCTTCGCGCTGTAGCCGTACTTTTTGAGCGCTTCGATGACCCGCTCGCAATGGTCCCCTTGCACCTCGATCACGCCATCCTTGACCGTTCCACCCGAACCGCATGCCGTGCGCAACTGCTTTCCTAGCAAGGCCAAGTCGAGAGGATCGAGCGCCAGCCCTTTAACGATCGTCACGCTTTTCCCGCCCCGGCCCTTGGTCTCGCGAGACACTCGCACCACGCCATCACCTACCGGTAGTGTCTTGGCAACCGTCTTGCAGATACATTGCGCGAGCGTCTGCCTGCATTCGGGACACATCCGTCCGCCATCGGTGGAATAGACAAGGCCGCCTTTCGCACTACCTTTTGCACTACTGTTCATAATTGACTTGCTCAAAGACACGAGAAACGCACGATTGTTGCTTTACGAAATGCCAACCCACCCCCAAATCCCTTCTCCGACCAAGAAGATCCCGACGGCGACTATAAAAGCTTGCAATAATTTTCTGGAATCATTTCTTGAAGCTCCCAGGACGATGAATCCCGCCCCTGAAAAGAAATGCCTCGAAGACGCCCAGACGGCTTTGTGCGGTGCTATCCAGGGAGAACAACAAACCGATATCAGCAGTAAAACTATGGCGACCCCATTCCAAAAACGCCACGTTCTTCTCATCGGGCACCTCGGGGAATTAAAGAATGCTTACCCGGTCAAGTTGTCGCTTATTCAGCCTGAGTGCCGAACAATACCGCGCCAATCCGCGTGATGTCCAGTTGTGTTGGCTTAGAAAAGGCCGACAACGCATCGTTCATCCTGGCCAATCGAACGGCTGTTTGATGGACCGGACCGACGTCTGAACGTCCGCGCATCGCGGCCGGCGAATGTCGCCTTCTGGGTCACGGCCGTGAACGCCGGCGCTTGTTGCCGCCCCGTCGCCACAATGTTATAAAGCTGCGTCGGAAAAGGCAGACTTGGTTTGGTAAGCCCAAGTCCTTTCGGTAACGAAAGCTCTGGTCTTTGGCCTCGCGCACGAGATCCCCACGACGAACATTTGACGCTGTACAGGCGTCCAAACGTTCGTCCGTGTGGTTCTCAACTGAGGCATAGAGCGATGCCGCAGACAAGACTGCGACGACCGCGCACTGGATGGGACAGCCGCGCCGGCCAGCCGGCCATTTCGCGGGCATCCAGTTCTATCACGACGACATCGACACCTCGAAGTGGCCGTATCGCCTGCCAAGCCCGGCCGACACCAGCATGGCAGTCGAATTGGAGACACTCGAAACCGTCTTGGCCCGCCGGGCCAGTGCGATGGGCGCCGAGATCCGGCGTGGCGTTAGCGCCGACGCAATTAGGGCGCTAGACGACGAGGTGAGTGTTCACGCGGGTGGCGAGACTTTTTCCGGACGCTGGCTTGTCGGTTGCGATGGTGGCCGCAGTGCAATACGCAAGGCAGGTGCGTTCGAATTCGTCGGCACCCATCCCGAGTTCACTGGCTATTCCGTCGAAGTCGAGATGGGCGACCCCGAAGCGCTCCGACCAGGCCGGCACTATACGTCGACCGGTATGTACACCCACGCGCGGCCCGGCACGATCGCGATGGTGGAATTCGACGGCGGCGCCTTTCACCGGATCCAGCCGATCACCCTGGAGCATGTGCAGGCGCACTCATGCGCCCGACCCAAAGCACGCGCGCGCTTGCAGCCGTCATCCGTGATCTCGTCGAGACCCGCGATGGCGCGACCTATTTTGCTGAGCGCGTGTGGGGCGTTTCGCTCCGCTACGACCTTGGCAGCAGTCATCCGCTGGTAGGCCGCAGCGCTCCTGATTTCGAGCTAGTCGACGGAACGTTGGTCGGCAGCCTTCTGTGCGAAGGAAAAGGCCTATTCCTGGAGTTCGACCCGGGCGCATCGCTTCAGGAGCTTGCGAGCGGTTGGCAAGAGCAGGTCACCTATGTCGCAAGCGACGTCAAGGAACGGCTGGGATTGCGCGCCGTACTGCTGCGTCCTGACGGGTTCGTCGCTTGGGCAACTGAAGCCGCTCCTCGCGATGAGGAGTTTGCCGAGGCCTTAGCGCGATGGTTCGGCAAACCCAGGAATGCGGGTGGATTCGCCTAGTTCATAGCATCATCGTATGGCCGGATTACCGGGTACAAAGCCGTTTGGATGTCGCTTCGATCGTCCGCACGGATGGGCCTTCTGGCCGGCGACGGCTCAGGCGATGACCCTCTGCTCCCCGGCAGCCGGCTCGCGCATGCGACGGGCTTCGTCGCGCAGGAACTGCTGGTAATCGTCCAGATCGCCGTCGAAGGGCTCGACGCCGCCCTTGGTGACGAGCCAGAACTCGTCACATACCGCGCGCAGCAGGGACCGGTCGTGACTGACCAGCAACACTGTGCCTTCGAATTCGTTGAGTGCCATGCCTAGCGCTTCGCGTGTGGCCAGGTCGAGGTGGTTGGTAGGCTCGTCGAGCAGCAGCAGGTTGGGACGCTGCCACACGATCATGCACAACACGAGCCGCGCCTTTTCGCCGCCGCTCATCGTGCCGACCGCCTGATGGACCATGTCACCACTGAAGTTGAAGGTGCCGAGGAAGCCGCGAAGCGATTGTTCGGTGCCACTCTGGCCGGGGGCACGCATGTGCGCCGGCGTGTCCTTGGCAAGGCGGATCATGTGCTCCAACGGCGTGTCGAGAGGACGCAGCACGTCGAGTTCCTGCTGTGCGAAGTAGCCGATGTTCAAGCCTTTGCCTTCGCTGATTTCGCCGGCAATCAGCGCCAGCTCGTGCGCCACGGTCTTCACCAGCGTGGACTTGCCTTGGCCGTTGGCACCGAGAATGCCGATACGCTGCCCGGCCAGCACGGATCGGTTGATGCCCCGCACGATGACCGTCGGCGGCGTGTCCGGCGACGCGTCGGTCGGTGCCGCGTAGCCGAAGCTTGCGTCCAGCATCGACAACAGCGGGTTCGGGACGTTGAGCGGCTCCTTGAACTCGAAAGTGAAGTCTGCGTCGGCAAGCACGGGTGCAATCTTCTCCATGCGTTCGAGCGCCTTGACCCGGCTCTGCGCCTGCTTCGCCTTCGAGGCCTTGGCCTTGAAACGGTCGATGAATTTCTGCAGGTGGGCGATCTTGTCCACCTGCTTGGCCATCGAGGCCTGCTGCAACAGCATCTGCTCAGCGCGCATGTCTTCGAACTTGCTGTAGTTGCCGCCATAACGCACGAGCTTGGCGTTGTCGACGTGCACCGTCACCTGCGTCACCGCGTCGAGGAATTCGCGATCGTGGCTGATCACTACCATGGTTCCTTGATAGCGCTTGAGCCACGCTTCCAGCCAGACCAGCGCGTCGAGGTCGAGGTGATTGGTCGGTTCGTCGAGCAACAGCAAGTCGGACGGGCACATCAGCGCGCGCGCCAACTGCAGTCGCATGCGCCAGCCGCCGGAGAAACTGTTGACCGGCTGGCTAAGCTGCTCAGCACTGAAGCCAAGACCCTGGATCAGCGCTTGGGCACGCGCGGGGGCATCATGTGCACCGGCGTCGTGCAGGGCCATGTAGGCGTGCGCCATGCGCATGCCATCGTCACTGGCCTCGGCGGCGGTTACTTCGGCCTGTGCGGCCAGCATGACGGTATCACCCTCGATGACGAAGTCGGTCGCACTCTGCTCGGTCTCCGGCATCTCCTGCGCGACCTGGCCCATCTTCCATGCAGTGGGAATCGAGAACTCGCCGCTGTCTTCGTGCAGCGTGCCGTTGAGAAGGCCGAAGAAGGACGACTTGCCGGCGCCATTGCGGCCGACAAGGCCAATCTTTTCTCCGGGGGTGAAGGTGACGGATGCGCTGTCGAGTACGACATTGACGCCGCGGCGCAGCGTGACATTACGGACTGAAATCATAAGGAGCTACTTCGGAGAGGACAGGCATGATAGCCGACCGGACGTGCAAGGCTGTCTCTTTTCTGGCCGCACGGGTGTAGAGCCGCTTGCGCTTTGCGGCGCCCACCGGCCACAAAGCGAGGCGGTCGAGCGCGCGTCTCACAGGCGGCGCGAGCGAGACAGCACGACACCGCGTGCCGATGTCAGCGTGAAGCGGCATAAACGATCAAGCCGCCATTACGCCTTTAGTTGTCAATTTGGCCGTGTCGGGATTAACGGTATTCGCGCAGTAAAGCATGTACCTTGCGCCAAACTTGAGCGCACTTCGAGGGTGCCAGCATGAGCTTCAACGATCTGCTTGCAAATGAAAAGGCCGAGTCCCAAGCCACCGCCTGGGGCACTTGTCGCCGGTCTCCAATACGGTTCAAACACCTCGTGAAGCAGGTTTTCAGGAATCGGATTGCCGTAATTCGTGACGGAGATGACAACGTCCCCGGCGTCATTTGTCGCCTGTACCTTGATGGGCGAATTCTCTGCACCGTGCGACAGTGCATTCCCGAGCAAGTTTGAAAGCAGTTGCTGTACTCGACTCACGTCGCAGATTACGGGCGACGGAAGGTCCATCTCAAAGAGAACGGTTCGCGATAGATTCGCGTCACGCAATTCGTCGACGACCGCCCGTAAATGGGCCCCGAGGTCGTTAACCGTTTGGACCAACAGTGGGATGCCGCCACCTAGTCGACCACGGGCAAAATCCATCACGTCGTCAATTAGCCGGGCCATTCTGGTCACAGTCCGCTTCAGGCGCTGCCCAGCCATTACGAGGTCGGGGTCCGATTGACGACGAATCAGAAGCTCTGCTGTTGCACTGACGGCGGACAGCGGATTGCGCAGATCGTGGCCCAACACCGCGATAAATTGCTCTCGAAGCGCGGATGTTTGCCGCTCCAGGGTCAGTTCGGCTTCAGTTGACCATTGGCGCGTCTCAAGGTCCAGTTGCAGCGCGATCAGGTTCGCGAACACTTCGAACATGCGAACAACGCGCGTCTCGGAGACTTTGGCGGGCCTTGCGTCGATCGCGCACAGATTTCCGAAGTAATCGCCATTTGGCAAGACTATAGGAACCGAAATATAACTTTCGAGCTTGTAGATGGCCGGAGTGTGATGTCCGCGATAGGTCGCGTCCTGGCTGAAGTGGTCGATGACAATCGGCTTTCGGACTGCCCTGGACTCGTAGCAGAGCGTCGTTTTCAATTCGAGTTGGCC
>NZ_JBAUSA010001364.1:0-7123 GCF_049581465.1 Caballeronia sp.
AGGGCAAGGTCGTCCGGATGGACCCGGTCGAGCATCATTTGGACCGTGGGTCGGGTCCCCGAATCGTATCCAAAGATCCGGTAACTCTCTTCGGACCAGACGATTTCTCCCCTTGAGACATGCCAGTCGAAGCTGCCCATGTGACTAAGCCGTTGGGCGTCTGCCAGCAGGGCCTCCGTGTGCTGCAGGTCGGCGTAGAGGCGCGCGTTCTCCAACGAAATCGCGGCCTGGGACGCCAGCAGTCTCAACACGGCAATGCGGGCCGGCGTGAAGACGTGAGGCGTCAGGCTGTTCTCAAGGTACAACACGCCGATCAGCTTCGTCTGCTTGATCAGGGGCAGGCACAGGATCGACTGGCAGCCGTTGCCGCGGATGTACTCATCGCCGGAGAACGAGCTCTCGTCCGATGCATCATCGAGCAGCACGCTGTCCTGGGTTCGGACGACGTAACGCAGAACCGATTCAGGAAGTGCCGCGGGCGCCACGCGCGATTGCGGAAGACGGACCTCGACCGAGTTGCGCAACGTGGTCGCTTCTGCTTCGATCCGCAATGTGTCGCCTCGCGGAAGGATCAGCAAACCCCGGTTCGCGCCGGCGTGTTCCAGGGCAAGCGCCATCAGGGTGTGAATCAGTTCATTCAGGTCGATCTCGCTAAAGATCGCCTGCGACACCTTCACGACAGTTGCGAGATCTAACTGTTCGGCCGAAGTCGCGACCGTGCTGTCAGGGCGTGACGATTCGTGGCGCAGCTGCGGATGGGTTCGGTCCAATTGACGGACCTTGCCGTGGGCGCCCCAGCGAACGTAGCAAGACCGCGCGTTGCGCAGATAGGTGTCCGTAATGGTGTCGAAGCCGCGCGCCGCATAGAAGCGCGCGGCAAGTTCATGAGCGATCGCCTGATTCTGGATGAAGCCATGCTCGTGGGCCGAGCTTATAGCCTGCTCGTAAAAGCGCATCGCTTCGAAGTCCCGTCCCTCGATACGTGCGACCTCGGCCAAAACCAGCGCATGACGGTTGTGATAGTTCTCGGGACAGTTGTCGGCCCAAAGCTTGAACTTCTTGAGTTTTGCTTCGAGGACCCGCGCATATTCCCGTTGCTCTGCAGCGCCAGCAGTCGGATACAGCGCCGTGAGGGTGAGCGCGTGGAAGAAATGATAGGTCGCCTCGATCGGCATGGCCATGACCGCACCGAACGCAGGCTGCGCACGGACCGCGGAGTCCAGGGCCTCACCGTACCTGCCATCAAGGAAGGCGAGCATCTGCTTCATGATGTGATAGAAGACGATCCCGCAGCCGAAGCCCGCCTTGACGACAGCGCCATAGCACTCTGCTTCGTCGAAAGTGCCGTCGTCTAAGCGGAGCGGGTCGCGCGTCCTGCCCTGGAGGCCGGCGACGAATTGCTGCTCGAGCCGTATCGTTTCACAAACGGCATCGTTGTGGGTCTGTCGGGCGAACGCGACGTATTTCACGGATAGCGCCTGCACGTCCTCAAGCGCGTCCCCCTTCTCAATTACCTGCCAGAGCGTCTCGAACGCGAGGTAGCCGGCGAAGACGAGGTCGCCCACTTCGAGGCAGGCGAGAATGGCGCGCTCCACGATTGGCAGGTCAGTCTCGATGTGGCGTCGCCAGAAGTTGATATGGTCGCCGTGCAAGTGAAGCAGTTTCCCCCGCAAGCGCGGATTGTTGAATTTTTCATTGAGCTGCAGCGACATTTCGGAGAACTGGACTGCGGAGGGGATGTCGCCGACGAGCGACACCAGCATGAGCGAGTAATTGCCATAACCGAAGCTCGACTGGTCGGTATTGCCGTGTCGCATGGAAAGGTTGACGGCCTTCAGGGTGATCAGCGGATAGAGCATCGGCCGCCCGATATACGCGCAGGGCATTGCTTCGACGAGAAGGTTGATGATCGCCCGCGTCGCGGGGTCGGCCGCCACCGGTGCGTCAAGAAGTTCGCTAATGGCGCGCCCCGCGAGATTGATGGGGATATCCCGGAACTCGGCATCGACTGCTGCTTGAATGCCCTGATCGGAATCGGGGAACGTCACACCGAAATCCCGGAGCGCATCGAGTGCCGCTGCGGAGCTCTCGTCGTATTTACCCGCGACCTGGTACAGCTTCATGCGCAAGCTGTAGACCTTGGCACGATCGAGATTGGAGTGGGCCTCGGTCAGGATCATGTCGAACAGCGCGTCCGCTGCGGCGAAGTTACCCACCAGATATTCGCACTCCGAAAACGCGAGATAGAGATCCAGCGTCCCCTCGTAGCATCGTGTCCAGGCATCCGGCGACAGCAGCGCGGTGGCTTGCGCCAGATAGTTTCGGGCGGAGGCATAGGCGGTCGAATTCATCGCGCGCCTGCCCGCCATGAGGTTCAGCGCGACGACCTGCTCGCGTTCCTCCTGCATGGTGATCAGCGTGGCGCCGCGATTGAGGTGGTTCACGATGTCGAAGATGGCCTCTTCGATCTCGTCGGGCGCGGTCCGTGACGCGAGCACCCGGCCGATCCGAAGATGCACTGCGGCGCGCTCGCTAGCCGGGATAAGCGCGTAGGCCGCCTCCTGGACACGATCGTGGACGAATGCATAGGCGTCATCCGCGCGGAAGACGAGACCCGCTCGAACGGATTCCCACAATTGCGCGTGGATCTTCTCCTCGGACCCGCCGTGAAACAGCGTCAGGGTGGCGACCTCGGCGGTGTTCCCCAAGCAGGCGAGTTGCCCCAGGGCATCGCGTGTCGTGTCGGATAGACGGCTGAGCTTCGCGGCCATGAGATCGGCTACGTTTTCGGTAAAGCCCTTGGCGCGAATGCGCAGCAGATCCCAGGTCCACGTCGCCGCGCCATGATCGAATGCGAGCAGTGCCTCCTCGGTCAGGGCCGTCAGGAACTGGATCGCGAAGAACGGATTGCCGCCGGTCTTCTCATGCACGAGTTGCGCGAGCGGCTGGGCTCTCTCCCGGTCGCAGTGAAGCGAATCGGCTACTAATTGCCCCACACTGTCAGGCAAGAGGGGCGCAAGCACTGTCTCCTGCACGGTCCCTCCAGCGTTGCGGATCAACGCAAGCGTGCGCGTGAGCGGGTGCGACGGACCGACCTCGTTGTCCCGATAGGCACCCACCAGCAGAAGGTCGCGCACCTCTGGATGGGTGACGAGATGCTCGATCAAGTCGAGCGTCGCCGTGTCCAGCCATTGCAAATCGTCGACGAACAACGCGAGCGGATGCTCGGGCCGCGCGAACACGCCGAGAAACCGGCGGAAAACGATCTGGAAGCGGTTTTGTGCGTCCTGCGGCGGGAGCGTAGGGACCGGCGGTTGCTCGCCGATGATAAGCGCGAGCTCCGGGATCAGGTTCACCATGATCTGACCGTTGGGACCCAGGGCGTCCAGCAGGGCGCGCCGCCACGGCTCAACCTCCGCGTCGCTCTTGCTCAGCAGATTGCGCACGAGCGACTGGAAGGCCTGTGCCAGCGTCACATAAGGAATGTCGCGCTTGTATTGGTCGAACTTGCCGGACGCGAACAGGCCGCGCGGCGGGACCAGCACCTTGTGCAGTTCGTTGACGACCGAGGACTTGCCGATGCCGGCATAGCCGGATATGAGCACCAGTTCGGTTGTGCCGTGGGCTACGACCCTGTCGAAAGCCGCGACGAGAGCCTCGATCTGGGCCTCGCGCCCGTATAGTCTTTCGGGGATCCGCAGCCGGTCCGACGTGTCGCGGGCACCCAGGGGGAACGGGTCGATCCGGTGGTGCACCAACCATGCCGTGAGACATGAGCGGAGATCGGCTTCGACGCCTGAAGCGGTCTGGTAGCGGTCCTCGGCGGCCTTTGCGAGGAGCTTCAACACAATGGCCTCGACCGGTGACGGAATCCCGCCGACCCGTTCGCTAGGCGGTGTTGGCCTCCGGGCGATATGGCAATGGATCCATTCCATGGCATCCGATGCCCTGAACGGAAGCGACCCGGTGAGCATCTCGTACAGCGTGACGCCGAGTGAGTAGAGATCGCTGCGGGCGTCGATCGATCGGTTCATGCGGCCGGTTTGCTCGGGCGCCATGTAAGCAAAGGTGCCCGCAATAATCTCCGGCGGCGCGGGCTGTTGGCGTTCGTTGGGCAACCGGGACGCGATGCCAAAGCCGGTAAGCCGCACGTTGCCGCTCTCGTCGACGAGCACATTCGCCGGCTTGATGTCCTTGTGGATGAGCCCGCGCCGATGAACGTGGCCGACCGCTGTCGCCAGGTTGATGGCGAGATGCAGGAAGTGCGTCAGTTCGAGTGGCCGGCCGAGCGCGCGAGCGAGCGGCTCGCCGCCGTTGTCGTCGAGGACGAGCGTTGCAGGCGCCTGGTGGCAATTGAGCGCCAGGGGTTGAGCCGCCCATCTGGCGTCAAGCATTCCCGCCAACGCATATTCATGCTCGAGGCGCGCGATGCTCCTGGACGCCGAGCGCGCCGCAACAAGGGCAAGCACCGAGATCGGATTGCCCGGCTGCCGCGCGCGAAACAGCGAGAAGTCTGCGTCGTCGCGCAACGGTTCGAGCTCGTATCCGGAGATATCCATATTTACGTAAGACCGCTCTCTCGCTGCAGACTTAGCCGCTGACTTCGCCGTGCGCTGATTTTGCTCGCTTTTGAGTTCCGTGGCTATCGGTATGGACAGGTCAGATCCGTGACAGGTTCGGCTTAGACCACGCTAATGACGACGTGAATGTTGCCGCGCGTGGCTTTGGAATACGGACACGTCTGGTGCGCGGCGTCCGCCAGCACCTGGGCGACTTCGCGGTCCAGACCCGGCAGGCTGACGTTAAGACGCGCTTGAAGGAAGAATGCACCGTCCGTTGTGCCGAGGTCTACTTCGGCGTCAACGGCCACGTTAGCCGGCAAAGCGATCTTCATGTCGCGGGCCGCAAGCCCCATCGCACCGATGAAACAGGCAGACCAACCGGCAGCGAACAACTGCTCCGGATTGGTGCCGGGGCCCGGCGTGGCGGGGCGCGCAAGCAAGATGTCCAGGCGGCCATCGTCACTGCGGGACGCGCCGTCGGCCCTGCCTCCCGTGGTGTGGGTTTTTCCGGTGTACAGCACCTTGTCGAGTTGAGTCATGATGGATTCCTTGTTAAGTTCCGCTTAGTGACGCGGCTACGGAAAACGGCTGTCGAAAAGCCGGGATCGATGGGCACTCTGATCGAGCCGCCGTCATCCGAAGATGAATCAAGGTAAGTCGGCAGGTCCGTAATGAGAATATGACCGAACCTTCGCGATTCGCAATATATCCTCGTATCGCTGTGGCATACGAAAGGATGTATATAATTAGGATTGCATATAAATATGTTGAATTTTCGGAGAAGTGACTTCGATCAGGGCACTTTGAACCTGATGACTGCGGGCGTAACACGGCGCTCAGGATTGCGCAGGTCAAGTTTTCTAACAACACCGTCGAACCAGCCGCCCTGGCATACGTAAAATGTTCCGGAAAGCAAGAGCAGAAAAAGGCTGAGGAAAGATTTTCGGTCGTGGCGCACACATGTGCCGATATACGCAGGTATGCTTTATTTTCTCTTGTCAATTTGCTAACCTCTTCGCAAGAATATGACGAGCCAATTTGTTGCGCCGTTTTTGCCGCGGCGCCGGGCACTTACGACTCGCGCAACGTTCAATCTAATTCGATTGTCGCGCACGAGTCGATCAAGCCTTGCGTGGCGAGTCGCCTGCGTTCCATGGGGTGGGACGCACTCGTCTACAGATCGGCCAGTCACTTTCTGAGTTGCATCGTTGTTGCAATTGCGCGCATCGACCAATCTCCGATTGTTTTGGTAACGGGAAACTGTCAACATCCATTCGGTTGTCGACTGCTAGCGGGGATTACAGCAGTCGTTCTATTTCACTCAAGGAGATTTCGCATGAAAATATCAAGAATGCTTGCCGCTTCATTGTTCTCCGTGGCCGCGTGCGTAAGCGTGAATCTTGCACATGCGCAAGATTCGGGCGCCTCACAACCTACTACCAAGAAAGCGGGTCACAGTGCGAACTGGAAGCTCGAGCATGCAGTGAGGCAAGAACTTGACAAGGAAAAAATAGATACCTCTGATATCCGCGTCGTGGCACGCACGGGCGTGGTCTCGCTCGACGGTACGGTTAAGGACGAAAGTCAAATCGCTGCGGCGGGTACGGCTGCGGAAGGAGTCGCCGGTGTGAAGAGCGTTAAGAACAATGTTACGGTGCGTGTTGTGGGCCAATAGAGTAGGCCAACGGTAGGGCAATAAGCCGAAACGGCGCTGACGGAACCGTCTGCGCCGTTTTACCGTCCACGGTTGCGCAAAGGCGCCGATTTACTCGATGTTGGCCGTTTGCGCTGCAAGGGTGAACCGGAAAACGGTACCGAAGGTATATCTCGATTCAGCCAGCGCCAGTCGATGTCCTGCGTGTTCGGCGTTCTCGCAGGTCCGCAGCGCGTGCAAGCGCTGCATGGAAGAGAGGCCGGCGTATGACTTTGGAAGCCTTCAAGGCAGAAAACTACGCGCGGTCGTCTAGCGCACGGCATAACCAATCGCTGAGAAGAGTGGGATCCACCGGCTTTTCGAGTGCGCAAAGGGCACCGCCGGCGAGAGCTTCCCGATTGACCTCATCGGAAGAATAGGCAGTAACAAAGATGATGGTGAATGAGTAACCGTCGTCACGTAATTTGCCAAGCAACTCAAGGCCAGTCATGCCCGGCATCTGAACGTCGCACACGATGCACCCGATGCCGCCAATGCCCCGAATGCCGATGGAACCGAGAAAATGATCAGCGGATTCGTAGACGCACGCCTCCCACCCCATCGAACGCACGAGACTTGCCGTGGAAGCTCGAATCGACTCGTCGTCGTCGATGATCGAAACTGTTTTATAGGTGCGCACGCTGTAACCCCTTAGAGCCGCGAGAAGAGGGCGCAATTGGATCAGCGCGTCACGTTCTCGCCAAGAGGTTAGAGAATCCGCGAAAAAAAGGAAATCATACGACGGTATATCAGCGCATGTATTGACGATGCAGACAATCCTGGATGGAAACTGACGTGCATCTTCCGGGGCAGTATTACTCAGGAATCCTGTTTAACACCGGACAAACATGAAAGAATAAGATTGGTG
>NZ_JBAUSA010001365.1:0-7397 GCF_049581465.1 Caballeronia sp.
ATCCGAGGCCAACGCTGGCTGGCGGCGCTTCCTGCCCGCTACGCTCGGCAAGGCATTTGGTGCGCGCGGCCCGCAACTGGCGCAAGGCGACTTCGCCGCGCTCCCCTTTGCGGCCGGCGCGTTCGAAATGATCTGGTCGAATCTGGCGCTGCATTGGCACGCCCGTCCCGATCTCGTTTTCCCTGAGTGGCAGCGGGTATTGAAGGTGAACGGTCTGCTGATGTTCAGCACGCTCGGCCCCGACACCCTGCGCGAATTGAGCGGCGCCTACGCGCAAGCCGAGAAATTGCTGGGCCTCGCGCCGCAACGACACACGATCGAATTCGTCGATATGCACGATCTCGGCGACATGTTGGTGGAAAGCGGTTTTGAGATTCCGGTCATGGACCAGGAAGTGTTGACGATCACGTACAAATCGGCGGAATCGCTGTTGAATGACGTACGTCGCTGGGGTGCTTATCCTGTGAATCCCGCGCCGCGCACCGAGGCACGCGCCTTGCGCGACGCGCTTCAGGCGGCGCTGGAAGCGCGTCGTCGCGACGATGGCACGATCCCGTTGACCTTTGAAGTGATCTACGGTCACGCATGGAAAGCCGTGCCGCGAACGACGGCGGAAGGACACGGGATCATTCGGCTTGAGGACATAGGACGCGGCTCAAAAAGAAGCAAGTAAGCGGCATGCGGTGGGATCGCTTTCTATCTCGATAAGCACTTTACGAGCACTTTGGGAAGTCCCAAAAAGGCTGCGGCAAAACGGCGCAGAAGCTTGTGCGGCTTGGCTTTGCGACGCGATGCACCTTGCTTGTGGATGCACGGCAACACGCCTATAATGCGTCAGTTTGTCGCCGGACCCGGCCGATTTTGCTCAGTTTGTGCGCGCGAGCCGCGTGCCAGATTTAGGCGAAATCCGGGCGAAATGTGGCAAGAGTGACGCGGCAAAGGTAACGCGAAGGTAACACTGACGCGGGAGACGGCGATGCAAGCGACTGATCTGCTGGCGAACTCGGAACCTGTTGTGAAGGACTGGTTGATCAAGCGGAACTGTTCCGCGTCGCCGCGCCAGTTCGTTGGGTTCTACGTGTCGCTCGCGCTGTTCTCGTTGCTGATCGCCGGCTTGCTGGTGTGGGCCGGTGCGTGGCTGGTGCTGCCGTTCACGGGTGTCGAGTTATTGGTGGTCGGTATCGCGTTCGTCATGTATGCACGGCATGCTGTCGATTACGAGCGCATCCTGTTGTTTCAAGACCGGTTGTTGATCGAGCGAATGGATGCTGACAAGCTCACGCAGATGGAGTTCAATCCGCGCTGGGTGCGGGTCGAGCCGGGCGCGACGCCGAGAGATCCCGTGACGCTGGTGTCGCGCGGGCTGTCGGTCCCGATCGGAATTCATCTGGCGCAGTATCGGCGCAGGCAGTTCGCGGTCGAGTTGCGCACGTGGCTTGCGCGCTGTGGCTGACAGCGCTCAGTGTTCTGGCCGTGCGTGTTAGCCGCACCAAGAAGGGCGCAAGAAGGACGCAGGAAGGATGCAACGGATTAAGCGTAAGCACGCATCGGCGCACGCGGTCCAGCCAATCGTTTCCGGGGAAGCGATGCAACCCATGGGCGCGTGCATGCGGGGGTCGAGGTCTGAATGGAATTTTTGGGTAAGGAAGCTATGAAAACAATCAAGCGAGCCCTCTCGGGCGTGCTGGCGTTAAGCGGACTCATGTTCGCCAGCGCGGCCCTGGCGGTCCACGACGTTCCCGGTGGTCCTGGAGTGAACGAGCTCAACTTCCAGACGCCCGTGACGAAGATCGCCGAGGAGCTCTACAGCCTCCATACGTTCATGCTGATCATCTGCACGGTGATTTTCCTTGGCGTGTTCGGTGTGATGTTCTATTCGGTCATCATGCACCGCAAGTCGAAGGGGCATAAGGCTTCGAACTTCCACGAAAGCACCACCGTAGAAATCATCTGGACGATCGTCCCGTTTGTGATCGTCGTGCTGATGGCGCTGCCCGCCACCAAGGCCGTTGTCGCGATGAAGGACACCACCAACGCCGACGTGACCGTGAAAGTGACCGGTTATCAGTGGAAGTGGGGATACGACTACGTGAAGGGCCCGGGCGAAGGCATCAGCTTCCTGTCGACCTTGTCCACCCCGTCGGCCCAGATAAACGGGCGCGAGCCAATCGGCGAGCTATACCTGCAGGAAGTCGACAACCCGCTCGTGGTTCCCGTCGACAAGAAAATCCGCATCATCACTACAGCCAACGACGTCGTGCACTCATGGTACGTGCCGGCGTTCGGCGTGAAGCAGGACGCGATCCCCGGCTTTGTGCGCGACACGTGGTTCAAGGCGGAGAAGATTGGAACGTATCGCGGCTTCTGTACCGAGTTGTGCGGCAAGGCGCACGCCTACATGCCGGTTGTCGTCGTTGTCTTGTCGGCTGACGACTATGCAAAATGGGTCGACGATCAGAAGAAGAAAATGGCTGCCGGTGCCGACGATCCCAACAAGACGTACACGATGGACGAGCTGAAGGCGCGCGGCGCGCAGGTCTATACATCGAACTGCGCGGTTTGCCACCAGCCGACCGGCAAGGGCGCGGGCCAGTTCCCGGCACTCGACGGCAGCAAGGTCGCTAATGGTCCGATCGCCGGGCACGTGAGCATTGTATTGAAGGGCAAGGGCGCGATGCCGAACTGGGGCGCGACGCTCAATGACGTCGAAATTGCGTCAGTGATCACATACGAGCGCAATTCCTGGGGCAATCACACAGGCGACATCCTGCAGCCGCTGCAAGTTGCCGATGCCCGCAACGGCAAGATGCCCGCGGGCGGTGACCATCTGGCTGCGGCAGCGCCGGCGTCGGATGCTGCTGCGTCCGCTCCGGCAGCCGCATCGGACAATGCGGCTCAAGCGCCGGCGCAATCCGCCTCGCTTCCGGCGAGCGTGTATTTCGACTTGGGTCAGAGCACGTTGCCCGCCGATGCCACCAGCGCCGTCGACGCAGCCGCTGCCTACGCGAAAGCACATCCTGACGCGAAGCTCACCTTGTCGGGTTTCACCGACACAAGCGGCTCCGCCACAAAGAACGCCGACTTGGCGAAGACGCGGGCGCAAGCCGTGCGCGACGCGCTCAAGGCCGCCGGCGTGGCGGAAGACCGGATCATCTTGAAGAAGCCGGAAACGATCACGGGCGGTACGGACGCGAGAGAAGCCCGGCGGGTCGAGATTAGCCCGGCCGCGTAACGCGAATGTCGACCGGCTTTCGAAAGGAAGCCGGCGTAATGTAATGCCCAAGCCAAGTGCCGCAGAATTCGCTTTAGGAGATTGTCATGTCTAGCATCGGCCACGATGTAACCGCGGGTCACGACCATGAACATGGTCATGACGAGCACGAGCACCCGCTGCCCTACGGCTGGCGCCGCTGGCTATTAGCCACGAATCACAAGGACATCGGTACGTTGTACCTGTTGTTCTCGTTCACCATGTTCCTGTCAGGTGGCGTGATGGCATTGATGATCCGCGCCGACTTGTTCGAGCCCGGTTCGCAGCTCCTGCGGCCGGAGTTCTTCAACCAGCTCACCACCATGCACGGCCTGATCATGGTGTTCGGCGCGATCATGCCGGCGTTCGTCGGCTTCGCCAATTGGCAGATTCCGCTGCAGATCGGCGCGCCCGACATGGCCTTCGCGCGCATGAACAACTTCAGTTTCTGGCTGCTGCCGGTCGCGGCCACGCTGCTGATTCTCTCGTTCTTCGTTCCGGGGGGCGCCACCGCCGCCGGCTGGACGCTGTACGCGCCGCTCTCCACGCAAATGGGCCCGGGCATGGACTTCGCGATTTTCGCGATCCACTTGATGGGTGCATCGTCGATCATGGGCGGTATCAACATCGTCGTGACGATCTTGAACATGCGCGCGCCCGGCATGACGCTCATGAAGCTGCCCATGTTCTGCTGGACCTGGCTGATCACCGCCTACTTGCTGATCGCCGTGATGCCAGTACTGGCAGGCGCGATCACCATGGTGCTGTTCGATCGCCACTTCGGCACGTCGTTCTTCAATGCAGCGGGCGGCGGCGATCCGGTCATGTACCAGCACATCTTCTGGTTCTTCGGACACCCGGAGGTGTACATCATGATCTTGCCGGCGTTCGGGATCGTTTCGCAGGTGATTCCGGCGTTTTCGCGCAAGCCGCTGTTCGGCTATAGCTCGATGGTGTACGCCACGTGTTCGATCGCGATTCTCTCGTTCATGGTCTGGGCGCACCACATGTTCGCGACCGGCATGCCGGTGACGGGCCAGTTGTTCTTCATGTACGCAACCATGCTGATCGCGGTGCCAACCGGCGTGAAGGTGTTCAACTGGGTGGCCACCATGTGGCGCGGCTCGCTCTCGTTCGAGACGCCCATGCTGTTCGCCATCGGTTTCCTGTTCGTTTTCACGATGGGCGGCTTCACCGGACTGATCCTTTCCATGGCGCCGCTCGACATCCAGATGCACGGCACTTACTACGTGGTGGCGCACTTCCACTACGTGCTGGTGGCGGGTTCCCTGTTCGGGCTGTTCTCGGGGTGGTACTACTGGTCGCCGAAGTGGACCGGCTGGATGTACAACGAGACACGCGGCCAGATTCACTTCTGGGCGTCGATGATCTTCTTCAACGTCGCCTTCTTCCCGATGCACTTCCTGGGCCTCGCCGGCATGCCGCGCCGCTATGCGGATTACCCGGCGCAGTTCACGGACTTCAACCAGGTCGCGACTATCGGCGCGTTCGGTTTCGGCCTGGCTCAGGTCTACTTCCTCTTCGCGGTGGCATTGCCGGCGTATCGTGGCGGTGGCGATCTGGAGAAGGCTTCAGACAAACCGTGGGATGGCGCTGAAGGTCTTGAATGGACTGTACCGAGTCCGGCTCCGTTCCACACGTTCGAACGGCCGCCGCACGTCGAGTAAAGTTTCGGCCGCGTGTCCGCTTGAAAAAGCGGGCACGTGCCTAAAAACACCGCGATAGCCACTGTGGGCAACGGTGAAAGCGAATGACTAGCGGGATGAAGCATCAAGGCATGACCCGGAACTCACCCAAAGAACGAACACCCGAAGAGATCCGCGCGGGCAACAAGCGGATCGGCTTGATCATGTTCGCGGTAGTCGCGGCATTTTTCCTGGCGGCTATCGTCGACCAGTACTTGCGTTCGAGAGGTTAGGCAATACCGTGGCAACGCCTGATGAGGTGAAGGAAGACCGAGCGTTCAATCGTTCGATGATGTTCAAGCTGTTTGTCGTAGCCGCGGCCATGTTTGGCTTCGGCTTCGCGTTGGTGCCCATGTATCGTGCGATCTGCTCGATCACCGGCGTCAACAACCTCGTGCAACGCGACGTCGGCGTGCGCGAGGCGAAGAACACGCAGGTCGACATGAGCCGCACGATTTCCATCGAATTCGATGCCAACGCGCGCGGTCCGCTGAAATTCAAGCCGGAGCAGAATTCGCTCGACGTTCATCCCGGCGAAGTGACCACGGTGATGTACGACGTCACCAATGAGCAGGGGCGCACGGTTCGGGCGCAGGCAATTCCCAGCTATGCGCCGAAACAGGCGGATGAGTTTTTCCGGAAGATAGAGTGCTTCTGCTTCACGCAGCAGACGTTGAAGCCCAATGAGACGCGACGCATGCCGGTGGTGTTCGTCGTCGATCCGAAGGCGCCGAAAGACATGAAGACAATCACGCTTTCGTACACGTTCTTCGAGCTCAATGCGCCGCAATCGGTGAGCGCGGGCAGTTAGCGTGTGGTGTAGCTTTTGCGGCAGGAAAAGAGCCGCGCCAAGCGGCGGAGATAAGAGATGGTCGAAGCAAACAAGCCGGTGCCGAAAGGCGGTTTTTTCAGGCTGCTGAAGACCGTGTTCTGGTCGTTCTTCGGCGTGCGCCGGCGCAGCGATTTTGAAAACGATGTCAAGCTCAATCCACTGCATGTGATCGCGGCGGGATTTATCGGGATGGCGCTGTTTATCATCGTGTTGCTGGTCGTGGTGCGGCTGGTAGTGGGTTAGAAATTGACGCGAGGCGTCGGCGCGGAAAAGCTGTTCCGTGGCGGCAGCAGCAAAAAAATTCAAGCAACTGGATCGAAGTGGAGAGTCAATAATGAGCGGTCAAAACGAAAGCACGTACTATTTCGTCCCGCATCCTTCGAAGCATCCGATCATGGCCGCCACCGGCCTGTTGATCGCGATGGTGTCGCTGGCATCGTGGGTCAATGGTGAATCGTGGGCGCCGTTCACGTTCGTCGTCGGACTGCTCTGGCTGCTTTTCACGCTATGGCATTGGTTCGGCGATTCAATCTCCGAGTCCGAAGGCGGGATGTACGGCAAGAACGTCGATGCATCGTATCGATGGAGCATGAGCTGGTTCATCTTCTCCGAAGTCATGTTCTTCGGCGCGTTTTTTGGCGCGCTCTTCTACGCTCGGGCGATTGCACTGCACCAACTCGGCAGCCTCGATTACAAGCTCATCTGGCCGGACTTCACGGCTGTCTGGCCGAATGACGGTCCTGCCGCGCTCGTTTCGCACTTCCGCTCCATGACCCCGTGGCCGCTGCCCACGCTCAACACCGGGTTGCTGCTCAGTTCAGGTGCGACGTTGACCGTGGCTCACCATGCGCTGCGCGAAAATCATCGGAAGAAGACGATCATCTGGCTGGCTGCGACGGTGTTGCTCGGAATGTGCTTCCTGTTCTGCCAGGGCTACGAGTATTTCCATGCGTACAACGAACTCAACCTGACGCTGGCGTCGGGCGTGTATGGTTCCACGTTTTTCTTGCTGACCGGATTCCACGGGTTCCACGTGTTCCTGGGCGGTACCATGCTCACCGTGGTCCTGGTGCGTGTCATTCGCGGCCATTTCACAGCGGAGCATCACTTCGCGTTTGAAGGCGCCGCCTGGTACTGGCACTTCGTGGACGTGGTGTGGCTCGGCTTGTACGTGGTCGTGTACTGGCTGTAAGTGGCGTGAGCCAAAAAGCGGCAGGCAATCGGGCCGCTTTCGCTGCAGGTTCAAGTCGACAGAAAAAGATGCTTTGAAGCGCGCCGCCCTCGACATGTCGCAGGCGGCGCTTTGCATTTGACGCGACAGATAGCGGAACGGTGGGGGTGTGGGGGTGTGCGGTTTTGCCGCGGAGTTCGAGGCAGATTCTCGGCGCGGACACGCGAAAAACCTGCGAACCTTTGAGATTTACCCAACGCCGAATGCCGTTAAGACAGACCTTATCGGCCGAGTGGAATCCCGGTGGACTGAATCCAGCCCATCCAGTGTGCGAACAGGATGAACAGGAACAGCGAGATCGATAGCCCGACGCGCGTCGCGAGCGACCAGACCATGCGCTTGGTGCGGCCGCGATCGTGCATCATGAAGTACAGCGCC
>NZ_JBAUSA010001366.1:0-4164 GCF_049581465.1 Caballeronia sp.
GTGCCGCCGTACCAGGCGCTAAGAATGGTCGACAGTGAACCGTGCGGCGCGATTGCCGCGGCTAGCAGGCAGACCACCAATGTCAAGCCGATTGAAAGGACAAAGGGATCCGGCATGACCTGCTCGAACACATAGACGAGGCCTGTCACTACGCCTCGCCGATGAACGGTGTCGTCTGGCTTGACCGAATCGATGTGTCTCTTGTCCACCGTTCAGGGTCCTCTTATCGCGCGCCCTAGCCCTTGCTCTAGCTGTTGATTTCGTGATGCAACGCCAAGTATTCCTGCGCGAGTTTGTGACGCGGCTCAAGGTAAATCATCGGCCTCGCATGCTGATGGCTTTCGCGAATTTTCACCGATTGCGAGATATATGAGCTTAGCACCGGCAGGCCTTCGTTCAGCAATTCCTGCACCAGTTGTTGCGGCAGGCTTGCGCGGGGCTGGAACTGGTTGATGACGATCCCTTCGACGCTTAGTTCGGGATTGTGGTCGTGCTGGATCTCCTGGACATTGTCGAGCACCGAATACAGCGCACGGCGAGAAAAATCGTCGCAATCGAAAGGAATCAGACAGCGTTCAACCGCGATCAGTGCTGAACGGGTGAAGAAATTCAGGGCGGGAGGCGTATCGATGTACACCGCGTCATAGCCGTCGAGGCCCTTGAGCGCATCGCGCAGCTTGTAGATTTTATAGCGCGACTCAAGCTTGCCTTGCAGCGCCTCAAGATTGAGATGCGACGGAATGATATCGAGGTTTTCAAACGACGTAGCGTGTATGAACTTGCCGATCTCCGGCTCCCTGAAGCTGAAGCTCAAGGTCGCTTCAAAGAAATCGGCCAGATTCGGCTTTGCGTCCCGCGCCTGCGCGCCCAGCAAATACTGGCTTGAATTACCTTGTGGATCGAGGTCGATCACCAGCGTGCGCGCCCCCTGGGAGGCGCTGATCGCGGCGAGATTACAGACGATAGTGGATTTTCCTACCCCACCCTTTTGATTGAATACTACTCGGCGCATTGAATTTTCATCCTAGGGAAGGCACCCCGACAGTGTATCTGACCAGAAACCCCTTCTCTCTCGCGCCGGCCTTCCTCTCACCCACCGCGATCAGTCCCTCCAACCCCAAGCTTTCCGGCCGCTGCGCCCGGCCGACGCAGCATCTTTTCGACCTCGTGGGCGTGCAACTCTTCCGCATAGATCATCTGTCGCGCGTATTCCTCTAACGCGATTGACCGATCCTGCACGAGCGCCAACAGGTCGCGATAAAGATCCAGCGCAACGTTCTCCGCGTGCATCGATTCTTGCAGGATCGAGCCCAGGTCCAGCGTGTGAGAATCCAGCAAAGGCCCAATTTCCAGGGACGGATAGGCACCTAAGCTTGTAATCCACTCGCCTGCCTGCTGAGCATGAAGCAATGA
Organism: Caballeronia sp.; assembly: GCF_049581465.1. Lineage (GTDB taxonomy): Bacteria > Pseudomonadota > Gammaproteobacteria > Burkholderiales > Burkholderiaceae > Caballeronia. The sequence continues at coordinate 1,414 of NZ_JBAUSA010001366.1, forward strand.
TTCGTCCGCCTGCCCTCTTAGCCAGGAAACGATCGGAATGCGGCCGAAGCCGAATACCAGGAATGAGTAGTGTGTGTAGCGGACAACCCCGGCAAGCTCCGACTCGAGGATCTGGTTTAGCACCTTGACGACTTTTTCCTGATCGATTTCCGACATATTTTCCTCCGCATGCGTGCAATGACGTGGCTAAGGGAATGCATCCAGCGATTTGGATGGTGCGCCTCGGGCGTTAAACGGATCAAGCAAACTTGCTTCTGCACTGCAACACTGGCGGTTCGTGCGCCTTGCCTTGCGCCGCGCTTAAGCGGCTTTAGCCTGCGAAGCAGGGTCTCTCGCCGCTTCGTCTCCGCAAATCGATCGTCAAACGCGCCCTTTCGGCGGCCTATTTCACCTGAGGTGGTGGGTTTTTGCTAAGGTTCCAACTCTTTGTCCTAGCTCGCAAAAAACGCGGCGCTCACGGCCGGTAAACCACTGCTTACTTAATTGTCCTAATGGCTTTTCCAACCCGCATGCTCGAGCCTCTGATCCCAGCCACGGTCGCATTCCGCGCCGACGGCACGCCGTATTCGCCTCGCTATAACGACATTTATCACAGCGCGGTCGGCAGTCTCGCGCAGGCGCAGTACGTGTTTTTGCAAGGTAATGGGCTACCCGAACGATGGCAGCAGCAGCGGACTTTCACCGTGCTGGAAATCGGCTTCGGCATGGGCGTCAACTTTCTTACGACATGGGCTGCCTGGCTTGCCGATTCGGGGCGCTGCGAGCGGCTGCATTTCGTGTCGATCGAAAAGCACCCGTTTTCGGCGGGTGATCTACGCCGCGCTTACGCGGCGACCATCGATGATGAATCGATCGCGGCACTGGCCGAAACGCTCGCCGCTGAGTGGCCGGCGCTTGCGCCTGGCATTCACCAGCTTGCTTTCGAAGGGGGCAGCGTCACGTTGACGCTTGTGTTTAGCAATGCGGCGGATGCGTTGCCGGCGCTGCGACTGCGTGCCGATGCGTTTTATCTCGATGGCTTTGCGCCGGCCAAAAACCCTGAGCTCTGGACGCCTGCCGTCTTCAAGTCGCTCGCATGTCTCGCGAACGAGGGCGCTACGTTCGCCACCTACACGAGCGCCGGCAGCGTGAAACGAGCGTTGTTGCAAGCTGGCTTCCAATACCGCAAGGCGCCCGGCTTCGGCTGGAAACGGGCGATGCTAGTCGGCCAATTCCCCGGCGCCAGTACGCACCTTCAGTAGCTTTCGAGCGCCGGGATCGCCCGGGTCGCCTCCATGTGGCCGCGGACTTCCTTCGCGACGCTCACGACGACATCGCGCACGAGGAAGACAACCACTTTGCGCACGGCCTTCAACATCGTGCGAATGCCGACATCGATCAGGCTATGAGGCAAGTGGATATGTCAATCAAAGACGCGTCGCGCGGCACGTAATTGCATCTCGAAGACCACGACCGTTTGCAAGGTCGCGATCAATCCGAACGCTAAGTGGATTCAACAGGCACGCGTTTTATCACTGGGCGAAAGGCGCGTTCCTTATGCACGAACGCGCTGTTTCCGAGCGGCACGGAGCAATGATTCGTCGTGCCTTTCGCCCCGCGTTGCCGCTTGGCTTTCGCATCGACGCAGTCGACGACCGCGTGGTCTCGACCGCTGGTTCAGGCTGGTTACGGACTCAGGAAACGCGATTGGAGTCCGGGCGGAATAAATCGAAACCGGCAAGCACGACGACGCCGCTTAAGGCGATCAGGGCCACCGAGTGCTGGCCGAAATAGAGAATGGCTGCGGCCGACCAGGCCGTCAGGCAAAAAGCTGCGATGCGTTTCATAATAAGAATGCCAAAACCAACGCGTCTTGTTTGACCGCGGTCTTGGCCTTCCCGTGTGAGCGTTGCGGTGCAACGTGCGGAAGGGTGACCTGGACGCATTCAGGGGATCAAGTTGGTATTCTAGGGGTTAACCCAAGAATCAGCAGAAACGGCAAGCACCACGAACAGCGATCGCATTGTCTAACCTTTGGCGCCGCCGAATCAACGTACAGGATCGAGTGGTTCACCACTTGTAGAATTTCAGCTCCCAACCAGCGACGCGCTGGCGTAGCTGTCTAACTCTCGAGGCGTTTTCCATGGCAGATTTTCAGCACGTCCCGAATGCGTTGTCACTCCCCCATTCCTTCGACTTCAACGGTCAGTCCGTGCGTTACGGAGTGGTCGGCAGCGGCAAGCCCATGGTGCTAGTACATGGAACGCCTTTTTCGTCGCAGGTCTGGCGTCGGATTGCGCCGATCATGGCTCGTTTCCGCAAGGTTTTCTGCTTCGATCTTCTCGGTTACGGAATGTCTGAGAAACGCGCGGGGCAGGACGTCTCGTTAGCCGTTCAAAATAACCTGCTTGCCGCCTTGCTCATGCATTGGCAACTGGAAAAGCCGGATGTAGTCGCGCATGATTTCGGCGGTGCGACCGCGCTCAGGGCTGCGCTGCTAAACGGGTGCGAGTATCGCTCATTGCTTTTGATCGATCCGGTGGCCGTTGCCCCTTGGGGCTCCCCGTTTGTCCGCCACGTGCGCGAGCATGAAGCTGCGTTCGCCGGCGTACCGGCGTACATACATGAAGCAATGCTTGACGCCTACCTGCAAGGTGCGGTGAACCGCCCGCTCGCGACAGACGCCTTGCGCGTGTATTCGTTGCCTTGGACCGGCGAAGTGGGTCAGGCGGCGTTCTACCGGCAAATTGCTCAGATGGACCAGCGTTACAC
>NZ_JBAUSA010001367.1:0-10224 GCF_049581465.1 Caballeronia sp.
CGATATGGCCGCCCTCACGAACCTTGAGCGCGGCGCCGAACATGGCGATCACAATTACCAGCAAGAGGGCAATGGGCTCGACGAAATCCGGTGCATCGTTGAAGACATAGCGCATTACGACGCTATAGATCACCAACAGGCACAGCACGGCAAGACTCATCGACGCCACGACGACCAGCACGCAGAAGAGAAAATCATTTGGGCGCTTCATGAAGCTCATTGACCCCATCCTTGCATACAATGAATTTTTTAATCTTCAGGAATCCTACTGATCATCGCCAACTCAGGAAACCGCATGGCGGCGAAGACCTGCAACTCTTCCTGCGAGGCCTTTCGCCACCGCTCTACTTCCGAATTACTTTACTGCCTCGATGCCCTCGACGATCTGCTTCATTTCCGGCGTCTTCTCGTACTTCGCCCAGACCGGTTGCATCGCCTTCACGAAAGCGGGACGGTCGATCTGCGATGCGGGGACGATCGTCGCGCCGCCCTTGGTGACCGTCTTTGCCGCGTCGGCTTCGCGTGCGGTCCACAGCTTCTCGTAGTAAGGCACCGAGTCAGCCGCAGCCTTTTTGATGACCTCCTGCTCTTGCGGCGTCAACGTGTCCCACACCTTCTTGGAGAACACCAGAACTTCCGGTGTCATCGAATGCTGGGTTTCGGAATAGACCTGCGCGACTTCGAAGTGCTTGGTCTCTTCGTACGACGGCAGGTTGTTTTCCGCGCCATCCACCAGGCCCGTCTTCAGGCCCGTATAGACTTCGGCAAACGGCATCGGCGTCGGCGTGCCGCCCATCGCCTTGATTTCGTCGACCATCAGATCCGAAGGCTGCACGCGCACCTTGAGGCCCTTCATGTCGACGGGCGAATGGATCGCCTTCTTCGCGTACATCGAGCGCGCGCCGCTCTCATAGAACGTCAGCGCGATCATGCCCTTCGCCGAGAAGGCGTCGAGAATCTTCCGGCCTTCCGGGCCGTACATCACCTTGCGGAAATGGTCGATGTCGCGAAACAGGAACGGCAGCGACGGAATCATCGATTCAGGAACGATCTCGTTGAACGCAGCGCCATTGGCGCGCGCCATGTCCAGTGCGCCGATGCGCACCTGATCGATCGTGTCGTTCTCGGAACCCAGCGCGCTGTTGCCGAAGACCTTCACGGAATCCTTGCCACCGGTTGCCTTGCTGATTTCTTCACCCATGTATTTCACGGCCATATTGGTCGGATAGGTGTCGCCATGCACGTCCGACACCCGGAACACGCGAGCGTGTGCCGACACGGTGCTAAACGCCAGCACGGAGGCCGCGACAATCATCGAAACGCGGGAAGAGGCAAACTTCTTGTTCATCGTGACATTCCTTGAAATTAGATCATCCAATCGATTGCGGAGGGCCGCTATCGGATGCTGCGACATGGTTTTAATGCGTCTCCCGGCTTCAGAAAAATGTCGCGCCTCTTTTTCTCTGCCGTACGATCAACACCCTTTCGGGTGGTGAGAGATCTAGCGTGCGGGCCTGCGCGAAATCCCCGGCACAGATCCTCTGCACTCCTCTCCGACAATTCGACTTCTTCGGCTTCTTCGGCTTGAACCCCGCACGAGTTGGTCACACGCGCAGAGAATGCTGCCCTCTTTGCCCAGCAACCCAAGGGCATCTTGAAATGAATGTGTTTGGGCTCACGTGTTGTACGACAACATATGAAGTGTATTAAATGTAATGTTTGTTGTACAGCCGGTATTTACCCGCAGGACAGCGGCGTTGACGTAAGAGTTTTCGGATTTAAATCAGCCGACAAGCCGCATCAGAAGGGAAAATGGGCGGAATCGACGTCTCGCGCGTCTGTATTTTTCGTAGAGGAGAAGATGACATGAAAGTGGCTTTTCCGCCACTAAGTTGTACGACAAGCGATGAATAAAAGATTGCAACTGCTGGACGCCGACATCCTAATACCCCCGACGCCCCATCTCCTACACGTCGCTTTTTCAGAGTTCGCCCGCGTATTCAGGCTCGGGCAGTCCGGTCACGCCGGGGCGAATAGCAAACAGATGGCCATCGTGTTCGCTCGCGCCAGTCGCGGGACGAATCGACGTCACGAAAAGCGTATCCAGATTATTGCCACCGAACGCGCACATTGCCGGCTTCACGGCCGGCACGGCAATCTGCCGATCGAGCTTGCGTTGCGGCGTAAAGCGCAGCAACAGGCCTGCGTCGTTCGCGCAGATCCAGTAGCAGCCATCGGCATCCACTGCGGCGCCGTCCGGCCGCCCGGCATAGTGATGCAGATCGGCGAATACGCGCCGGTTACGCGGCTCACCCGCTTCGATGTCGTAATCGAATGCCCAGATTTGCCGGCGCAAAGGATGCGAGTCCGACAGATACATCGTGGTCCCGTCGGGCGACCACGCGAGACCGTTTTGCGTGATCAACGCGTCGACGACCGGCTCTGACAACACGCCACGTTCATCGAAGCGATAGAGCGCGCCCGCAGGAACTGCCGCTGCCATGTCCTGCACCATCGTGCCGGACCAGAAGCGCCCTTGCCGATCGCAACGGCCATCGTTGAACCGCATATCGTCGAACGCGAAGACCGGCGCGGCACGCTTTCTGCCCGTCACCTTCATCGGTTCGCCGCCGGGCGCGCCTTCGGTCAGCGTGAGCGAGAAGAGCCCCGTCTCACAGCCCGCCAGCACCGTGCCGTGGCGATCGAAGGCGATGCACGCCACCTTCTCCGGCAACTGCCACTCGGCACGCGCTCCTGAATCGAGTCGCAGCCGCACGATCTTTTGCGCCGGAATATCACCCAGTAAAGCGCCTGCTCCGCTACACGCCACACCGGGCTCTCGCCGACCGAAGCGGGCGCCTGCCCTGCGGCCTCAACACGCTCAACGCGCGAGTTCGCCATGACGCTCACCGCTGCGGCTCAATTGGGCCGGCCAGCACGAACGCACCACCCTGAAAATGCTGCGTCGGGTCGCCGAGATCGTTGGTGGGCGCCGTAACGGGGAAGAGATGCTCGAACTCGGCGGAACTGTCCTGCGGACGGAAGCCGAGGAACGCCGCCTTGGTGTTATCGACCCACTTGGTGCGGTTATCCGAAACACCATAAACAATCGCGTGCCCAACACGGTTGGTGAACAGCGAGCAGCGCACCAGTTCGATAAAGTCGCGAAAGCTCAGATAGGTGACGAGCATGCGCGGATTCTTCGGCTGCTCGAACGACGAGCCGATCCGCAGGCACACCGTCTCGAGACCGAACCGGTCGAAGTAATAGCGCGACAGCGATTCGCCGAAGCACTTCGTCACGCCATACAGGCTGTCGGGACGCAGCGGCGCGTCGGTATCGACCACCGACGTCGCCGGGTGAAAACCCACGGCATGATTCGAGCTCGCGTATACGATGCGCTTCACGCCCTGCTTCTGCGCGGCCGAATACAGGTTGTACAGCCCGCGGATATTCGCTTCGAGCAGATCTTCGAACGGCGCCTCGACGGAAATGCCGCCAAGATGAACGACCGCCTCCACCCCTTCGAGCAGCGCGTGAACGGCGGCTTCATCCGCGAGGTCCGCGATCGATGCTTCTTCATGCGCCATCACGTCGCCCAGCGGCGCGATATCGGTGACGCGTACCACATCGGCCCACGCGGCGAGCGCGCCGCGCAACTGCTTGCCGAGGTTGCCGGCAGCGCCGGTGAGCAGAAGACGGCGGAAAGGTTTCTGTGCCGCCGGCCGGTCAAGGTTCGAGTCAGTCATGTTGCAGTCTTTTTCGTGATTACTATGATTACGATCAGGTCACCGGCGCCGGATTGAACAGCGTCAATGCATTGTGGAGCTTGAGTTTCTCCGCGCAGGTCTCTTTACGTCCGCTTGCGACGTCGAGCATCAAGCGGAACAGCTCCCAACCCACATCTTCGATCGTCGCGGCGCCGGTTGCGATGGTACCGGCATTGATATCCATCAGATCATGCCAGCGGCGCGCGAGATCGGAGCGCGTCGCGACCTTGATGACCGGCACTTCCGCGAGGCTGTACGGCGTGCCGCGGCCGGTCGTGAAAACATGCAGATTGATGCCCGCTGCCACCTGCAACGTGCCGCAAATGAAATCGCTGGCCGGCGTGGCCGCGTAAATCAGACCTTTCTGCCTGACCTTTTCACCCGGCGACAACACGCCGGAGATGGCCGAGTTGCCCGACTTGATGATCGAACCCATCGCCTTTTCAACGATGTTCGACAAGCCGCCCTTCTTGTTGCCCGGCGTCGTGTTGGCACTACGGTCCGCGCCGCCGCGCTTCAGATAATCGTCGTACCACTGCATCTCGCGGATGATCGCAGCAGCCACCTCCGCGTTGGCCGCGCGCGCCGTCAGTTGATCGACGCCATCGCGCACTTCGGTGACTTCGGAGAACATCACCGTCGCGCCTGCGCGCACCAGCAAGTCGTGTTGTCGCGTCCCGTCAGGCGCGGTTACGGTTGTAGACATCAAGAAACACCGCCGCCAACAAGACCATCCCCTTGATCACTTGCTGGTAATCAATGCCAATGCCCATGATCGACATTCCGTTGTTCATCACGCCCATGATGAAAGCGCCGATCACCGCGCCCACCACCTTGCCCACGCCCCCGGAGGCCGATGCTCCGCCGATGAAACATGCTGCGATCACATCGAGCTCGAAGCCGAGGCCAGCCTTCGGCGTTGCCGTGTTCAGGCGTGCCGCGAAAATCAGACCCGCCACTGCGGCCAATACTCCCATGTTCACAAAGGTCAGGAAAGACAGACGCGCGGTGTTCACGCCCGACAGACGCGTCGCCTTCTCGTTGCCGCCCAGCGCATAGATACGGCGACCGATCGTCGTGCGATTGGTCACAAACTGGTAAATCAGGATCAGTACGGCCATCAGGATCAACACGTCGGGCAAGCCCTTGTACGTGGAAAGCAGCCAGCACAAGTACGTGACGGCTCCCGCGAACAACACGTTTTTCAGTACGAAGAACGCGACCGGTTCGACGTCCATGTCGTGTGCCCGTGCCTTGCGGCGCTTGCGTACCTCCGCCCCGACCAGCCCCAGCGCCAAGATGATGCCCACGATCAGGGACAGCACCCGGAAGTCCGTGCCGCCGAACGGATCGGGCAGAAAGCCCGTGCTGATCCGTTGAAATCGCAGCGGGAACGGCCCGACCGATTGGCCTTGCAACAGCGCCAGTGCGAGCCCCTTGAAAATAAGCATCCCTGCCAGCGTCACGATAAACGACGGAATGCGCGCGTAAGCCACGAACCAGCCCTGCGCCGCACCAATCAACGCCCCCACCAGAAGCGCCACGATGATCGTGGGCACCACGGGCCATGAGTACTGCACGATCAGCACCGCGGCCAGCCCGCCGATAAAGCCACTGACCGATCCGACGGACAGATCGATATAGCCCGCCACGATCACGAGCAGCATGCCCAGCGCCATCACGATGATGTAGCTGTTCTGCAAAACGAGATTGGTGATGTTCAACGGCTGCATCAGCACGCCGTCGGTCTGGTACTGGAAGAACCCCATGATAACGACCAACGACAGCAGCAGGCCGTAGTCGCGCAGATTGTTCTTGAGAAAGCCGAGTTTCATGAAATGGCCTTGATTCGATGTAGATAGGTCACGCATGACCGGCGTTCACGATGGCGCGCATGATACGTTCTTGGCTCGCTTCGTTTCGATCGAGCTCGACCACGAGCCGACCTTCGTTCATCACATAGATGCGGTCGCACATCCCAAGCAGCTCCGACATTTCGGAAGAAATCATCAGAATCCCTTCGCCCCTGCGCGCCAGCTCGTCGATGATGGTGTAGATCTCGTATTTGGCCCCGACATCGATACCCCGCGTGGGTTCATCGAGAATCAGCAGACGCGGCTTTGTAAACAGCCACTTGCTCAGCACGACCTTCTGCTGATTGCCGCCCGAGAGATTGACCACCCGTTGCTGGATGCCCGAACTGCGGATGCGCAACGATTCGCGATACTGCTGCGCAACCTTTGCCTCGGCGTGTTCATCGATCACACCGTGATCGGACACTTCGGCGAGGTTGGCGAGCGACACGTTTTTGCGGATTTCCTGCTCGAGGATCAGGCCATACCCCTTGCGATCCTCGGTCACATAGGCAATGCCATGCTTGATGGCCTTGCCTATGGTCGATACATCCACTGCCTGGCCGTCGATCAGCACCTGTCCGCTGATCCGCCGACCATACGAGCGACCGAAAATACTCATGGCCAGTTCGGTGCGGCCCGATCCCATCAGTCCGGCGATGCCGACCACTTCGCCCTTGCGCACGTTCAGGTCGATGCCCTTAATGACCTCGCGCTCCGAATACTGTTCGTGGAACACGTGCCAGTCGCGTACTTCGAAGATCACGTCGCCGATCTGCGGCTCGCGCTGCGGATAACGGTGTGCCATGTCACGGCCGACCATGCCGCGAATAATGCGATCCTCGCTGATCTCGCTTGCGGCGCAGTCGAGCGTCTCGATCGTGCTTCCGTCGCGGATGACGGTAATCTGATCCGCGACAAGTGTAATCTCATTGAGCTTGTGCGAAATGAGGATGCAGGAAATACCTTGTGCCTGGAGTTCAAGCAGCAGGTTCAGCAGCGCGGCGCTATCGGTCTCGTTCAGACTCGCAGTGGGTTCGTCGAGGATCAGCAGCTTCACGCGCTTTGATAGCGCCTTGGCAATTTCCACCAGCTGCTGCTTGCCAACGCCGAGCTTTCCGACGGTCGCATCGGGCGACTCGTTCAGACCGACGCGCTGCAGCAATTCGCGCGTGCGCTTATGCGCCGCGTGCCAATCGATCACGCCGCATTGCGCCAGTTCATTGCCAAGGAAAATGTTCTCGGTGATCGAGAGCGTCGGCACCAATGCCAATTCCTGGTGAATGATGATGATGCCGCGCTCTTCGCTATCGCGGATGTCCGTGAAGCGTTGCACCTGTCCTTCGAAGTGAATTTCCCCCTCGTAGGACCCGTGCGGATACACACCGCTCAGCACCTTCATGAGAGTGGACTTGCCCGCGCCATTCTCACCGACGACCGCATGGATTTCTCCAGCTTTGACCGTCAGATTGACGTTATCGAGTGCTTTGACACCCGGAAACGTCTTGGTGATGCTGCGCATGGACAGGATGGTCTCGTCCGCCACGCCGTCTCCTGAATTTGTGATGTTTTGCAGGGTCCGCTAGCCGGAGCGCGCGTGGCGTCTCCGGCGACAGACTTGGCTTCGATATTGTCTTACTTGACCTGCGCTTCCGTGTAGTAGCCGCTGTCAATCAGGATCGGCTTCCAGTTGGAGCCATCCACCAGTACCGGGTTGAGCAGATACGACGGAACAACCTTCACGCCGTTGTTGTAGGTCTTGGTGTCGGTCACCTCAGGCTGCTTGCCTTGTGCCATTGCGTCGATCATCGCAACCGTCACCTTGGCGAGCTGACGCGTGTCCTTGAACACGGTCGAGTACTGCTCGTTGTGCAGGATGGACTTGACCGAAGGAATCTCGGCGTCCTGCCCGCTGACGATCGGGCACGGCTGCTGAGCCGTGCAATAACCCACACCCTTGACCGACGACAGAATGCCAATGCTCAGACCGTCATACGGGCTCAGCACGGCGTCGAGCTTGGCATTGCCGTAGTAAGCCGACAGCAGATTGTCCATACGGGCCTGAGCGACGGCGCCGTCCCAGCGCAGCGTACCGACCTTGTTCATACCAAACTGCTTGCTGCGCACCACCAGCTTGCCGCTCTTGATGTACGGATCCAGTACTCTCATCGCGCCGTTATAGAAGAAGAAGGCGTTGTTGTCGTCGGGCGAACCACCGAACAGTTCGATATTGAACGGGCCTTTACCCTGTTTCAGACCGAGCTTGTCAACAATGGACTGCGCCTGCAGCACACCGACCTTGTAGTTATCAAACGTCGCGTAGTAGTCGACATCGGCCGTGCCCTTGATCAGGCGGTCGTATGCGATGACCTTGATGCCGGCATCGTGCGCCTTTTTGAGCACATCGGTCAGCGTCGTCCCATCGATTGCAGCGATCACCAGCACCTTCGGCTTCTTGGTAACCATGTTCTCGATTTGCGCGAGCTGATTCGGAATGTCATCGTCGCCATACTGGAGATCGGTGGTGTAACCATCCGCCTGCAGATCCTTGACCATGTTATTGCCATCGGCAATCCAGCGCGCCGACGACTTGGTCGGCATGGACACCGCAACCAGCCCCTTGTTGTCGGCATGCGCGATACCGATCATTGGCAGCGCCATGACCGCAACTAGGGTTTTCAAGAACAGACGTTTCATTGGTATGTCTCCTTCGGTGTATGAATGAGTGCCGCTCTGGCCGCGGTCCAGGCGATCGTATTGTTAAAGCACCGCGGTTTGATTTTGACTTGTCCGTGTCAGGCCCGCATATAGGTGGTCTCGATGATGGAACGGAACTCGGCCTCATCAAGCCCCGGCTCGCGCGCACTCAAGCGTGCACCCGTCTTCGGTACAAATTCATCATGCAATGAAGACCCAGACGCCATTGGGAAAACGCATTCGCGGCGGCCCGAACGGCCTTGCAGGCCTGCGTCCGGTCACCGTGCGCATATCAGGCGACCCCTTCACGCACGTCTGGGGGATTGTTGCGATAGCCCCTTGTGACGCCGCTGACCCGGCGCCCATTGATGTAATTCGTGTCTCCCGCTCCGGTCTCGCTCGTTTTGATTTTTCCCTCAGGTGGGTTGCGAGCAAGTCTACGTCCGGCGTCAGCATGCGTCCAATATGAAAAAACCCTAGCATTGATATCACTTTCGGTATAGCCCGTTGCACTATGCCCTCTAAGCCGAGAGCGCGCCATTCCGGGGGCTGGCGCCTTTATGCCGCTTCTTTTAGCGCAGCTGGTTCTTCCACTCTCATTCCGGGAAACCAGCCACCGAAGGTTTTCCGCAGATCGTCGTTCAGGATCTGCACGCGGGTTTGCAGCAGCAGATGTGCGCCGCGCTGGCTCCAACGCATCTGCTGTTGTTTCACAAAGCGCTTGCTGACCACGTAGTTCACGGTCGACTCAACAAATGCCGTGGAAATCGTTTCGTCGTGCCTGTAGCGGTCGCCGTAGTTCGGAATGAACGCTTGGTACGCCTTGATATAGCTGTGGAATTCCCGCACTGCCTTCTCCAGTTTCTTCTTGTTCGCCGGATTATCTTCCAGCATCCCCAGATCGTCATCCAAGTCACCGATCCGTTGGAGGGCATGCGGGACATTGCCGTGCCAGAGATTCCATTTGAGGCTTTCCATGTGTCTCTCCCGGTCGGCCAGCACGGCTGCAGTTTCCGGGTATTTGTCGTCAGGCTTCAATTCCGCCGCCATTCCCTTGATCATCTGCCCCATCACCGTTAGGCGCATGGTGATGTGGAACCAGTCAAGCAGATGTTCGGATTCCGGGCTGAGCTAGTGCTGCAGGTCGCGCACGGTGTTGCCGTTATCCGACGATTGCCCTGGCCTATTTTCGCGGACAATCACACGCTGAAATCGCCGATACGCTCGCTGTTCCTGCCGGCACAGTAAAGGGTTGTGTCGCGATAAGGTCGACAACGCGAAAAAATACTTTATAACAAGGATTACTACATAATAAGAGAATAGAACTGAGCGGCAGCTGTTCGCGCGACACCGCCGTCCTTCATTTGGCCTTTCCTGATCATGTGCATTGTCTCAATGCCTAAGAGGATGATGCGGGCACAGCGAAAATCCTTGAACCCCATCATGGGCCTGGTTCGTCGTTCGATCGCTCAATGATCCTGCTCGACGATGTTGTTCAAATACTTGACCTGCCGGATCTTGATGGGCTTTTCCCGTTTAGCGTTGATAGCTTGGAGGGCGGCCAAATTGGCCCCGCTTTTATCCATGGTCACGATCTCAGGCGCGCCGTTGCGATCGATGGCCTTCTCGAAGTAGCGCCGCGCGGCAGCCTTGTCGCGATGCGCCCGCAACAGAAAATCGACCGTATTTCCGGCCTTGTCCACTGCGCGATACAAGTACTTTCACTGGCCGCGCACCTTGACGTAGGTTTCATCCATCCTCCAGCTCTTACCCACCGGACGTTTGTGCTTGCGAAAGGCTTTATCGAACAACGGTACGAGCTTGATGACCGACCGATGCACGCTCGAATGGTCAACCTCAAAGCCGCGCTCAGCCATCATCTCTTCGAGATTGCGAAGGCTTAG
>NZ_JBAUSA010001368.1:0-1772 GCF_049581465.1 Caballeronia sp.
GTGTAACGATGGCCCAATTCCAACGGTGGCCATCCTCAAAGACATGAAGTGTCAATTCGTGCAGTACGTTCGTCATCAATTTTTTATAGGGGGGCCGCGGTATTTACCGGGGCCCCGGGGCACTATCCCACAAGCGCCCAGCGACGGGGCCTCTGCCGACTATTCAAGGAAAGCTAGCAGATGGGTCTGGCAGCACAACGCACTCAGTAAGCCTTCATGGCCGGCCGATATGTGACGGGTGGGAAAACCCGCCACGCGCCGTCGTCGTGCCTGAAGAAAAAAATGACAAGCATATCGGTCGGTCGCACAGCCTCGACGCATATATAGCGCCTTTGATTTGCTATTCGACTGAAACGGGTGATGCGAACCGGCTTGGCCGCGTAGGGGCCAGCCATTTCTCCACCAGCCAGCGCAAGGACGTTTGACTTCTGACCATCACCTTCTCCTTTGCAGGGAAAAGCATGCTCGGCTACCTAATGTAAACAAGCGCGTCGGCCGGTTGAATCCACCCCGCCTTTTATTCTCTCAGTCAGCAAAAAATTCAATGACCATCCGATTGAATTTCTTCGCATGCTCCCACTGCGCCCAGTGCCCGCAGCGGCTAAAAACATGCATCTCGGCATTCTGCATGCCGGCAACCAGACGCAAACCCACATCCATCGGCACGAAGCGATCGTCGCGCCCCCAGATCACCAGCGTCGGTGCCGCAATCTCGCCAAGCCGAGGGCCGAAGTCATTGAACTGCTTCGGATTGGCCGCGAGACTCTTCACGAAGTTTTCCAGATGATCACGACGTGCCAGCATGTTGTCGAGCCGTGCCTGCATCAGATCGTCAGTCAGCGCGCTGGTGTCGAACACGAAGACGCTCATCATCCGCTTCAGGTTTTCAATCGTCGGCTCGCGATACAGGCCTTGCAGCAGCTTGATTCCTTCTGTCGGCATCGGCACGAACTGGCTGGGGCCGCCTGTACCGCCGCCCATCAAGACGAGTTTGCCGACGCGCTGCGGATTGGCGAGCGCGAACGCGACGGCGCTGTGGCCGCCCATCGAATTGCCGATGATGTGCGCACGTTCGATATCGAGTGCGTCAAGCAGGCCTTTCAGCGAGCGCGCGTTGAGTTCGGAGCGCGAGCCGTCGCACACGACCGGATCGCTTTTGCTCCAGCCCAAACAGTCCATCAGGATGACCCGATAGCCCGCGGCGACGAGCGGCTCGACATTGCGGTTGAAGTTCGCCCAGCTGCTCGCGCCGGGGCCCGAGCCGTGCAGCATCACGACTGTTTCAGTGCCCTGTCCTGCGTCGTTGTAGTGCAACTGCACTTCGCGATCGCCTTCCTTGATACGCACGAATTTGCTGGTCGACGCTTCGGTGATGGCCGATAAGTTCGAGGTCATGTTGCTTTCCTTTATCTAAAGAGAGTTGATTGACCGCGCACGCCGCTCAGTCGCGCGCGATGAGCATTCGGCGCAGTAATAGCGCTATTGCGCGATGGTCGGCGCATAAACAGGTGCTGACTTGCCGACGACCAGCCACGCCGCGATCGCCGCAATCGCGATCAACGGAATGCTCGCGCTCAGCAGCACGGACGCGCTCTGCCCGACCGCCAGCAACTGCCCGGCGATCAAAGGTCCGAGGATCGAGCCCATGCGCCCCACCGCCACCGCGGCGCCCACGCCGGTGCCGCGCACGTAAGTCGGATAGATGCTGCTCGCGAGCGCATACAACACCGACTGGCCGCCGACCAGAAACAGCCCCGCGAGCAGGCCGCCGC
>NZ_JBAUSA010001369.1:0-2414 GCF_049581465.1 Caballeronia sp.
GGGTATCAGAGGGCTTTGGAGCGAGGTGGAAAGTACGACTTCGCGGAGTAATTTGGGGGAGGGGCGGTTCTGCTGGCGGTGAGTGTGCGGCTACAATGACGTGAACACACCAAGGCAAAGATGGCTAGAATCATCCCCGACGACTGGAAAAATCTCGAAGCAACCGGCGCCGCCGTGCGCGAACTCGATACGCTCGCGTTGCTCTCGAACCTTCCCGACGATTACACCGTCTATCACGGGGTTCACTGGACTCGCATCAACGAAGGTTTCTCGGTTTTCGGCGAAGCGGATTTCGTCGTGGTTGCACCTTCCGGTCGCGTGCTGGTGATCGAACAAAAGGCAGGGTTCTTGCGTGAGACGCCCGCAGGGCTGATGAAGGTCTACATGCAGAAAGAACGCAACGTAGCCATCCAGCTCGCGCGTACGGTCGAAAATCTGCATCGCCGCTTTACGGCCGCATTCGGCGCAGGAACGTACCGGATCGAAGAGCTCCTGTACTGCCCCGACTACACCGTGAAGGACGCATCGATCGCAGGCGTTCCAGAGGCACGAATCGTCGATGCCAGCCGCAAGGCGAAGCTGCCTTCAGTCGTACTCGACATACTCCCGCCCGATGAGCGCCCGTTCGAAGCCTCCACGCGCATCCACCATTTCCTCGCCGACGAACTCGCGCTCACACCCGACACCAACGCGCTCGTCGGGCAGGCCGACATGCTCGTCACGCGGCTCTCGGGAGGTCTCGCGACCTGGGCGCGGCGGCTCGAATTCAAACCCTTCAGGTTGCGCGTGATCGGAACAGCCGGATCGGGCAAGACACAATTGGCCGTGCAAGTCATGCGCGATGCCGTCGCTCAAGGCAAGAGCGTCATGTACGTGTGCTTCAACCGGCCGCTAGCCGACCATATCCGCCTGGTCGCGCCAAAGGAAGCGCGCATCGCGAACTATCATCAACTCAGTGCAAGCGTGGCCCGCGACGCCGGCAGTCCGCCCGACTTCACCCAGCCCAATGCGTTCGCCACACTTGAAGAACGTTTCGCAAACGCGGAGATCGGCGAACAGTGGAAGGTCGACGTCCTGATCGTCGATGAAGGCCAGGATTTTCATGCTGCATGGGTGGACGCGCTCGCGCGTTTGCTCAAGCCGGACGGCGCATGGTGGTGGCTCGAAGATCCCATGCAAAATCTGTATTTTCGCGAGTCGGTACCGCTCCCCGGCTGGACCACGCTGCGCGAAACCACGAACTACCGCAGCCCGCGTGACTTGCTGGCGTATATCCGCCGGATCGTCGGGCGCGACGTGCGCCTTGATGCCGGCAGTCCGTTCGACGGCTCGGAAGTCAGTGTTTCCACCTATGAAAACGGTCACCCCGACGAAGTCATCCAGGCGACCAAGCGCGCGATTACACAGGCACTCGCACTCGGCTACCGCAAACAGGACATCGCCGTGCTGTCGTTCAGAGGCCGCGAAGGCTCGGTGCTGATCTCGATGGAACACCTCGGGCCACATCGCTTGCGCAGTTTCACGGGATCCTACGATTTATTCGGGAATCCAGAGTATCGGGAAGGCGACGTCCTGCTCGAATCGATCTACCGGTTCAAAGGGCAATCCGCACCTTGCGTGATATTGACTGAAATCGACTTCGACGTCTTCGATGAACAAGTCGCGCGCAAGTTTTTTGTCGGCGCCACGCGCGCGACCATGAAGCTGATCGTGGTCGCGTCGGAGCGCGCAGCGCTCGCATTCGACGAACAGGGTTGAAAACAATGTTCCGTCAACTAATCGTGGCGCTCGTGCTCGCCTACGCACCATTTTCTGCAAATGCAGCGCCGCTTGCGCTCGATGTCGAGGGCAACATCGGTCACGCGAACAACGCGGATCGCACTGCGTGGCATCTCACCGAAGCGGACCTGCTGAAACTGCAGGCGCATTCGATCACGACCTCGACTACCTGGACCCCGAAGTCCACCTTCACGGGTCCTCTGCTCAGCGACGTTCTCGCATTGGCCGACGCTCGCGGCGACCGATGCGAGTTGCGCACGCTTGATGACTATTCGCACACCGTGCCCGTCGCGCAAGCCGTTAAATACGGCGCAATTCTCGCGTACAGCATGAATGGAAAGCGTCTGAAAGTGAGCGATTTTGGCCCGCTATTCCTGATTTATCCGCGCGACGCGTACCCCAGCGAGTTCACCGGTGCAGGCGCCGATGCCCAGTTCGTGTGGCAGGTCAAGGCGCTGGTCATCAGATGATGCACTTGCCGTTGCGGCGCTTCAAGAATGTGCTGATGCTAATGCTAGCCCTCGCTCCGCCAGTGGCTGGCGTGGGCTATGTGCTGTATTCCGGCTTGCTCGCGAAGCAATCGAGCCAGCAACTCGGCATGCCCTACGACGGTTTCTATTGGGACGGCGCACAGC